>JAILIJ010000187.1 GCA_024695315.1 Bacteroidaceae bacterium | reverse complement strand
AGAATAATGGCGTGAATGATTCCGGCTACTGGAGTCTTACCTCCATTATTGATGTTTGTCATCGTACGAGCAATAGCTCCTGTTGCTGGTATACCGCCAAAGATAGGAGACAAGACGTTAGCAATACCCTGACCGATAAGTTCTTGGTTGGAATTATGCTTATGACCAATAACACCATCTGCTACAGTAGCAGAAAGGAGTGACTCTATGGCACCAAGAACGGCAATTGTAATTGCAGGAGATACAAGTCCCTTGATACGCTCCCACGTGAGTGCAGGAACGACAGGTTCTGGCATAGATGGGTCAATCTTGAAACGGTCACCTATAGTATCTATATGTATTCCGAACTGAGTGTTCAGCACCACACCTGCAATAGTCATTATAATAATTGCGAGGAATGCTCCAGGAATCTTCTTTGAAATCAATGGGGTAAGGAATATTATTATAACCGTTATAATACCCACGGCTGTAGTTGCCAAATCTAAACTTCCGAAATTCTCAAGATAACATCCCCATTTAGGTATAAAGTCAGCAGGTACAGTACCTTCGATAGAAAGGCCGAAAAGGTCCTTTATCTGAGTCGTGAAAATAGTAAGAGCTATACCGCTTGTGAATCCAATAATGATTGGGTAAGGAATATAGCTTATGATTGTTCCAAGACGGAAGACACCAAGCAAGACAAGGAATACTCCAGCCATGACTGTTGCTATTGCCAAACCTTCTAGTCCATACTGCTGTATGATGTTGTAGATGATAATGATGAAGGCACCAGTAGGACCTCCAATCTGTACACGGCTACCACCCAAAGCACTAATAACAAAACCTGCTACGATGGCCGTGATAATACCCTTCTCAGGTGTTACGCCTGATGCAATACCAAAGGCGATGGCAAGCGGTAGGGCTACGATACCTACGATTATACCTGCCATGAGGTCAGCCATAAACTTCTCTTTACTGTAATTCTTAAGTGAAAGAGCAAGTTCTGGCTTGAAATCAAAATGAATCATAATTTACCTTAATACTTATTATTGTTTGTTAGATTTCTTTTTACGTAATGGACTATTTCTTCAGTACGGCTCTAACAACGAACCATAGGTGCTGACAGAGTGCACAAAAGAATCCATAGTGCTTGACCATAATATTGAAGCGCTCAATAAGTGAGGCCTTATGGTTTGCCGTCGTCATTCCTTCGGACAAATAGTCGGTAAGCGGTTCCTTTACATACACATTCTTCATAGCCATGGTCTCGCCAACCTGCATAGAACGTATACACCAGTCGAAGTCGGCTGAAAAACGGTAATTTGTATTATATATCTGCGCTATGTCACGATTTATGTAGAAGGATTGATGACACACCAACATTCCTGCCTTAAATGATTTCCAAGTAAGGTTTTCTGGTGGTGTTAAGCGTCGCCCACGAAGTTTATTTCCGTCTTCATCGACGATATCCGTATCACCATACACAATACCTACAGGTGCACTATTTTCTGTAGCTTCATTAACATGCTTGAGAGTATCCACATCATGCAGTTTGTCTCCTGCATTCAAGAAGCAAATGTAGTCGCCCTTTGCACTTCTCAAGGCCTTATTCATAGCATCATAAAGCCCCTTGTCGGGTGCACTCACGACACGTACTTCAATACCTTTTGATGATACTCTCTCTTTATATGCTTGAGCCAAAGCTACAGTACCATCCGTAGACCCACCATCCTGTATGATATGTTCCACGTCTGTAAAGGACTGCTGTTCCACAGATAATAAAGTGCGTTCAAGAGTCTTCTCCGCGTTAAATGTTACTGTTATGATTGTTATCATATACTTGCTTATATTGTTTTGCCACAACGGCCTCCGAATACGTAGCGAGGGCTTTTTCTCTCGAAGCACAACTAATTGCGGCGTAACGTTCAGTTTCAAGCGTCCAAACCATGCCGTTTGCCAAGTCCTCAGAATTACGATATTCTGCAACATAGCCATTCACCTGATGGTCTATCATTTCTGGTATTCCTCCGACATTGAATCCCACACAAGGTACTCCACACGACATGGCCTCTACTATAGTGTTAGGGAGGTTATCCTGAAGCGATGGTGTGACGTAAATATCTACGGCATTATATAATTCCACGATAAGTTTTTGTTCGCTTACATAAGATATCGGATAGACTGGAAATGGTAGCATTGTCTCCACTACTTCGGCCTTACCGCCTAACACGACAACTCCTATATTCTCAGCCAAATGCGGATTATTTTTTCTTATAATCTCACATGCTTCAACGATATAATTAAAACCTTTACGCTCGTCGGTTATCTTTTGAGACCCGAAGAGCATAAGTTTCTTATCCACAGGTAGATTCCATCTTTGACGTGCCTCCAGCTTGTCATGTGGAGAAAATAGATCTGTATTGATGGCATTCGGAATGCTCAACACATCATGCCCTTTTGTAAGCAATCCGGTTTTGGCAATATCACGTAACCAACGGCTACAGCTGACAAATGTAACATCCGTTCCTTTCAGAATGTTCTGTTTCTTACGGAATACTTTGCGTACCATGTCCGTAAATATTCCATGCATGAATTCACAGTCACAACATTCTGACTGAAATTTGTTACACGTTCCAGAATAATGACACACGCCTGTAAAGTACCATTGGTCGTGCATCGTAATGACTATGCGTTTGCCAGAATGAAAAATCTTGTCGAGGTCATCCAACGACAGAAAGCCTTGATTAACCCAATGTAAATGAACTACATCGGCATCGCGAAATGCTTTCATACTGGTAATATCCGTACCTACATTTGCGATGTCAACCTGAAACAAATTCTTTCGTGAAAATTTATTATTAAGAAAAATAATAAGTCGTTCATACACAAACTTAAAACGTAGCATAAGACTCTGATTTAGAGCCACAACATTATGTTGATCCGTCTGTTTATCACGTACCAACATTGTTGTCACAACGCCATTTTTCTCAAGTGCCTGCATAAGTCTATTGCAAGCTATTGCAGCGCCGCCAATACGTTCTGATGTGTTAACGAGAAGAACTTTCATTCCATTTTTTACATTTGAAAGTGCAAAGTTAGTGCTTTTAAAATGAATTAAGGGGGTACACCCCTCAAAAAATGGATATTTTATAGCAAGTTATGACATATAACTGCTTTACTTGTCATATTTAAAGAAAAAAATCTAATAAGTGTTTTTTATGTTTATGATTTTCTGTTTCTATGAATTTACAT
Source organism: Bacteroidaceae bacterium (assembly GCA_024695315.1). Classification (GTDB taxonomy): domain Bacteria; phylum Bacteroidota; class Bacteroidia; order Bacteroidales; family Bacteroidaceae; genus Minthosoma. The sequence continues at coordinate 7,761 of JAILIJ010000187.1, read as the reverse complement.
ATTTTGTATGTTCAACAAAATACATCTAAGCAAAGTTCTTAGTCAAAAATATTCAATATCATAAGGACATATTAACTATTGAAACGAAATTTTGTATTTATTCCCTTATCATATTTTACGAATAAATACATATCGGTAAGGGTGTAATTTTCTACCCCACCTCCTTCGGCAACGCTTCGTATCTCCTTCGTATCACCTTCGTATTTCATTGCTGATAAGTATCGATTTCATACACATGAAATTTTAGCCTATCCCCTTTGAAATCGGAGCTTGACGCGTGTCGTCAGATGAATACCCAAATGTAGTAAAAAGATCTCCATTTTGATACTTATACTACTTTTCAGCACATAATTTAACATATCTTAATATTTACTTAAAAATCGTTACGAAGGATTGTAATCTCGAGTTTACAATATTTGCTTATGCTAAAAAAAGACTTATCATCTGGAATGAGTTAGTAAGTATAAATATCTATATTAAGATATTATATCTGAAAATTATTCGGTTTTATTATATACTGTCTAATCAAAATAAACTAAATATTCTAGATAATCTAGAACAACTAGAAAGACTAGAAATCACCTTGGTGGATAAATAAAAAAATCCTGCAAATCGATTGATTTGCAGGATTTAGACTTTTGCGCTTCAGGATGGGCTTGAACCAACGACCCCATGATTAACAGTCATGTGCTCTAACCAACTGAGCTACTGAAGCAAATGTCTTGGTTTTGAAAAGCGATGCAAAGGTATGGAGTTTACATGAAACATCCAAATATATTGGCAAAAAATATTGTAAATGATGTAACTTTTTTGCTATAATGAAAGGAATGCGAAATAAATTCAGTACTTTTGTGCTGTTATAAGGGCAAAAATAGCATTTAAGATGATTCAAAAGCATACAAATCGAATTATTTGAATTGCTAACTTTTTACTGTATTAAAGATTTCCCCTTAACAACAGCATTCTTATGAATACAGCTATTATTGGTGGAGGCGCTGCAGGTTTCTTTTTGGCCATAGAACTAAAAAGGATTATGCCAGAAATGAATGTGACAATCTTTGAGCGAGGAAAAAAAGCCTTATCAAAGGTTGAAATTTCTGGTGGAGGTAGATGTAACTGCACAAACTCTTTTCAGCAAGTAAAAGACCTAAAGCAGGTCTACCCAAGAGGAGCAAATCTGTTAAAGAGACTTTTCAAGCAGTTCGGTCCTAAGGATGCTTACATGTGGTTTGAAAAACATGGAGTGCCACTCGTAACACAAGAAGACCAATGTGTATTTCCTGAAGCACAAGATAGTCACGCCATTATAAACTGTTTCATGCAAGAAGCACATAAATATGGAGTAAAAATCATATATAACTATAAAGTACAAGGAGACGAACCAAGAATTGAGACACATATTATAGAAAATAAAGACGGAACAAAAGTTCTAGATAATTCTTTCTTGATAAACGGGACGTCATTCAACTATCTTGTAATCACCACAGGAGGAATAGGTAGTGATATAGAATCTGGTCCTCTTACATCAATAAAACAATGTATACTCACACCTGTACCAAGCCTTTTTACTTTTTCGATTAAAGATAAGGCATTACAAGGACTTATGGGTACTGTAGTGGAAAATGCTATGACAGCCATCCCAGGCACTAAATTCAAATCTGATGGCCCTCTTCTTATCACTCACTGGGGAATGAGTGGACCAGCAATCCTAAAACTTTCCTCTCATGCTGCAAGATATCTTAATGAAAATAATTATAAGTCTGTCCTTTCCATCAACTGGACTGGAGAACGCAATACAGATTCCATAAAGGAATATCTAGAAGAACTCATAATAAATAACAAACAAAAACTGCTTACCTCATATCGACCATTTAACCTGCAACAAAGACTATGGGAATACTTGGTCTCAAAGCTTGGAAAACAATGCAAATGGGGAGAACTTGGGAAAAAGGACATAAATAAACTTGTAGACATCCTTACAAACGATAAATATGATATTGCAGGTAGGTATGCTTTTAAAGACGAATTTGTAACGTGTGGAGGAGTCAGTCTTGACACTATAAACAAAAATACAATGGAGAGCAAAGACATAGCAAATATGTTTTTTGCAGGTGAAGTACTCGACATTGACGGAATAACGGGCGGATTCAATTTCCAAGCTGCTTGGAGCACAGCTTACGCTGCTGCTCACGGCATTTATTCCAAAGCCCAAATTAGTAAATAAGAACAACATAAATATTTCTCTATAATGGATCTTTTAGTAGAACTACTTCAAGTCGCACTCGGCAATAAAAAAGAACTGTCAGAAAAGGCTTCTAATGAAGAGTGGGAATCTCTTTTTGAAAAGGCTAAACAGCAAACCATAACTGGGGTGCTTTTTGGCGGCATAGAACAGCTTCCAGAATCTCAACGTCCAGAAAGAGTCTTCCTTCTGAAATGGTATGCTTACGTTGAGCGATTAGAGAAAAGGAACGATAAGATGAACTATTACACAAGAAACGTCATGATGCGTTTCATGATGGATGGTTTCAGAGCTATTGTTCTTAAAGGACAAGGAAATGCTTTTATGTACCCTAATCCACGTAGGCGTCATCCAGGTGACATCGATCTATGGCTTACTGTACCTGGAAAAACACCAAGAGAAGGACGTGACGACATAGTAAAATATGCACTTAAATATACCCCTGAAGCTCAAGTTTTATATCACCACACAGTATTTGATGTATTAAAAAAAAGTGAAGGAGTAGAGATTGAACCTCATTACATGCCTACATGGCTTAATAATCCTTTCAAAAATAGGATTCTTCAGAAATGGTTTGAGGATCAGGTTCCTATACAGTTTGAAAACAATAAAATAGAGCTACCTGGTGATGTTGGAGAAATATATGTACCAACACGTGACTTTAATATTACTTTCCAACTTCTACATATATATAGACATCTATATAGCGATGGTATAGGTCTGCGACAGGTCATAGACTATTATTATCTACTAACAAGCAAAGAAAATAATGTAATGCCGGAAATTATCAAAAAACTCGGCTTAGACGACTTTGGAGCAGCACTCATGTATGTATTGGAAAATGTATGTGGTATGGACAAAAAATATATGTTTTGTGAGCCTCATATAAAACACGGAAAATTCCTACTTAACGAGATTATGATGGCTGGCAATTTTGGCCTTTACGACCCACGTAACCCATACAACATAAGGGAAAATTTGATACAAAGATTATACAGACGACAGAAAAGAAACCTAAATTTTATACATTTTTACCCAAGTGAAATAATATGGGGAATATATTTCACTATATGGCAAAGGTTATGGAGAGTAAAAAAAGGGTACACTACTCTGTTTGGAAAATAGAAATCTTAATGCAACATTTCTAAGAAATACTAAACTCGAGTATAGTATAACCAATTAAAGTCTGATTAGTCCATTAATCAGACTTTAATTGATTATTATTTTTATCTGCAACAGGAAGGCCTTTTTGAGAACCGGCTATAGCTAATGTTAATACCGATATTTTAATATTACCAGACTTTACTAGAGTTTCGCATAGAGACGAGATCGTGGAACCTGTAGTCAATACGTCGTCCACAATAAGAAAGTGCTTTCCAGATGCTTTTTCGGGGGCTATAACACTAAAAATATCTTTTACATTAGCTTGGCGTTCTGCACGTCCAAGACGAGTCTGTGTTTCGTTATTCCTAATACGAACAACTATATCATTAAACATAGGTATTCCTGTTTCTTCACTAATACCTTGTGCAATATATTCACTTTGATTGTATCCCCTCTTCAATTTTCTCATCCACGCAAGAGGTACTGGGATTATACCATCAATACCATCAAAGAAACCAGATCCTTTAATTTCTCTCGCATATATGCGTGCCAAATATTTTCCAATATAAGGGTTAGAATCGTACTTTAATGACCAAAGAATCTGACGTATATTTCTTGCATCATAGAAAAAAAAACAGACAGCTTTCTCAATAGGAAAACGTCCCCAGAATATCTGTTCAGCTACACTATGCTCAGCCAAATGATAATTTGTTCTTGGTAATAAAGCAAGACAAGAAAAACAAATATGCTTTTCATGTATAGATAAACGATGGCCACATACAATACAATGACGTGGAAAGAAAAAATTAATAATATCTTTCCACAATGTCATTGTATATTTTGTAAGTGCTCTCATTATAAGGTAACTTTTTCAGCTTCTACCCTTTCATGCAAAAATACACTTGCACTTTCCGTGAACTTATCTGTTGATTCCGTTGTATAATATTTACATGTTCCACCTTTACTAATCCTATCATACATTTCCTTATGACGATGTAAATAGTCTTGTAAACTTTCTGCAATGTAATGCCCCTGTGGGATTAGAGTAATATTCTTAGGACAATAAAGACGTATTTTATCCATTAAAAGAGGATAATGAGTACATCCCAATATTATAGTGTCTATCTTTGGGTCTTGCGTCAAAAGCTTATTCAAACTATCTTTTACGAAATAATCTGCTCCTGGCTTATTGAACTCGTTATTCTCTACCAATGGCACCCACATAGGGCATGCCTGCCCTACAACAGAAGTTTCAGGATAAAGCTTTTCAATTTCAAGTTTATAAGATTCTGACTTTATTGTACCTTCCGTAGCAAGTACCCCAACGTGGTGTGTCCTCGAGAGTGTCCCTACAACCTCAGCAGTAGGACGTATAACCCCTAATACACGCCTATCTGGGGCATTATTTGGAAGATAGGTCTGCTGAATAGTTCGTAAGGCCTTAGCAGAAGCAGTATTACATCCCAGTATAACTAAAGGACATCCTAATTCAAAAAGTTTTTTTACCGCTTGAAGAGTAAACTCGTAAACAATATCAAAGGATCTTGTACCATAAGGTGCTCTGGCGTTATCGCCCAGATATACATAGTCATATTCAGGCATACGCGTCCGTATACCATCTAGAATTGTCAATCCTCCAAACCCCGAGTCAAAAACACCTATTGGTCCCATTGTATTATTTATTTAATGCCGTTTTTACAATATCATTTATGTCTTGTCCCTCACCTACAGAAGTGTTGATGTACGGATAGGCATTGCAATCAGTATTAAGAATATAAGAGAACTTGTATTCTTCTCCTATTTCCTTAATAATCTTATTAAGCTGCTCATAAAGTGGTTTCATTGTCTCACGTTCAGCCTCAACAAGCATCTTTTTAGCCTCATTCTTAAAAGCTATACTCTGATCCATTAACTGCTGAAGTTCTTTCTGTCGCTTAAGCATGATATTCTCAGGAAAAGTTCCCTGACCATCAATATACTCAGAATACTTCTTTGTGAACTCTTGCTCTGCACGCTCCATTTCTCTATCATAGGTTGCCTTTAGATCTTCGAGAGATTTCTGAGCTATAGAATATTCTGGCATAGATTTTAATGCCTCATCATAGCTAAGAAAGCCGAAACGCTGAGTTTTATAAATTACTTTCTCTATGGTTTCAGCACTAGAAGAGGCAGCAGATGTTTTATCATCTGCCACCTCTTGCGCTGATACCATAGCAGTAAGCGCAAGTAAAGTTGCTGTTACTATGGTTTTCTTCATTTGTATAAATGTTTATGGCCAATAAATTATAGCCTCATCTATAAACTATAAATATTATTTATTATTTGATGCCAAGCTTTGCTTTAACCTGAGCTGTAACATCTGTGCTAAGTGTCTCGCTTATGTATGGTATACCAGAAGTGATATCCATTACATAAACATAACCTCCAGCAATACCTACTTCCTTTATAGCATTAGTCACCTTTGTTGTGATAGCTTGCATCTTTGTCTGAGTAGCCTTCTGTAATTCTTCCTGACTAGTCTGGTAGAAAGTCTGAATGCGCTGGTTAAGATCCTGGAGTTCTGACTCACGACGCTGCTTAACAGCATCTGGCAAAGTAGCCTGGTTTTTCTGATAATCATCCAACTTAGTCTGGAATTCATCTTGCATACGCTTCAAATCATCCTGATAAGTTTTATTAAGATTCTCCATCTCTGTTTGAGCAGCTGTATACTCTGGCATAGCCTGAATAATTGTGGCAGAATTAACATGAGCAAACTTCTGAGCAAAAACACTCATTGGAAGTGCTAAAAGAGCTGCGATAATAAATTTCTTCATTTTATTTTTAATTGGTTTTAGTTAATATTCTCTTTAATTTAATACTTGTATCCTAACTTAATTAGTACCTCATCACTGATATCAATCTTTGGAGAGGCATATATAATACTTCCACCTGATGCTCTATCAAGTATAAGTTGGTAACCTTTTTGATCAGAAATATCCTTGACAGCATTATAAATCTCATCGTTGATTGGACTCATAAGACTTTGGCGCTTTTTATAAAGCTCACCTTCACTACCGAAATATTTCTTTTTAAGTTCGCTAGCTTGCTTCTCCTTAGCCATAATTGCCTCTTCGGCCTTAGTCTTCTGGGCATCTGATAAGAAAACAGATTCCGATTGATATTTCTTGTACATTGTCTCAACTTCAGTAAGAAGAGCATTAACTTCGCCCTCCCACTTCTTAGACACTTGATTCAACTGCTCGTTTGCGCGCTCGTAAGCAGGCACATTCTTAAGAATATATTCCATATCAACGAGTGCAAACTTTTGTGCGTTAGCTGCTACTGAAGCAACAAGCACCAACAATGTCAATACAATTTTTTTCATAAATGTAGATTTTAATGTGTACGTTGCAAAGATACACTCAAATTATCTTTTGTTCTATGGAAATAAACTATTTGAAATAGTAAATTCCCTAATTGTCATGATTCACTTATTATAAGACTTAAAATTCTTGACCAAGTATGAAGTGGAATTGACTTCCACCATATGAAGTCGATCCATATACTTTATCAAATCCATAAGCCCAATCGATACCCATTAGACCAACCATAGGAAGGAATATTCGAACTCCAAGACCTGCAGAACGTTTCATATCAAAGATATTAAATTTCTTAATATCTGTCCATGCATTACCACCTTCAAGAAATGCAAGAGCATAGATATTTGTTGAATTATTCAACATAAGAGGGTATCTTAGCTCAAGTGTCATACGAGAATATGCATAACCTTCATAACCATAAGGCGTGAGAGCTCCATTGTCGTAACCACGAAGACCTATAGTCTCTTGATAGTAGCTTGTAGAATATCCAGACATACCATCACCTCCTACGTAAAATGTTTCAAACGGAGACTTCTTATTACTGTTATAATGTCCGAGGAATCCCATATCAAAACGTGTCATAAGAACGAAACACTTCTGTCCTCCAGAAAGAGGAGTGTAGAATTTTGAATTAAATTTCCACTTATGATACTCTATCCATCTATATTTCTCTTGCATATCACTCATATAATTAGCATCCGATGAGCTTGTAGCAAGATTAGCATAGTCAACTCCGTCAAAGAGAGAATATGGTGGAGTAAGAGTTAAAGAAGCATTAATAGTAGAACCTCTACGTGGATAAATCTGATTGTCTATATTATTACGTGACAACTGAAGCGTGAGGTTAATGTTGTTACAGTTACCGTCTGTAATTAGGAAGTAATCCCAATCTTTCAACATGTAACGCGTATAAGCAAGAGAAGCCATAAAACTAAAATTATTGTCTGGCCAATTCAAACGCTTACCCCATCCTAAAGAAAGACCAAATAGCTGAATGTACTTATCTGGGTCATAATATGACGAATAATTATTGTAATAGCTGCTATTATAGTT
>JAILIJ010000169.1 GCA_024695315.1 Bacteroidaceae bacterium | reverse complement strand
AAACTTATAATTTGTATTTTATGGCCAAGTTTATTATATTTGAACATCGTTTTACGACAATGAATAAAATTCGATTCTTTCACGTGATGTAGACATATTTTTCAAACAAGAAATTTGACTTTCATCATAAGAAGAAATTCGTTAATGATACGAACGAGTTACGAAGGTAATACGAACCGTTGTCGAAGGATGATGGGGGTAAAGTACATTCTTTTTGACGTGCTTTTTTAGTTTTATATAATAAGTATAGTAGATAATATAATAATCTTCCTATAAATTAATTATCAGGAATATCAATAGTTAAATTATCGTAAGCAAAGAAAATATTATTCGGTAATTTTTTCTGTTCTATTTCATGGAGTCCAGCATCATGTGAAAGGTGGGTGATATAAGTTTTTTTTGCACCTATTCTTTTCGAGAATTCTATAGCCTCTTCTATGGTTTGATGACTTTGATGTATTTTATGTCTTAGTCCGTTAACAACAAGTGTATGTATGTTTTTTAGATATTCATATTCCTTTTCATCGATAGTTTTCATATCGGTTATATATGCTAAATTTCCTACCCTATATCCTAATATCGGTAATTTTGCATGCATAACACGTATAGGTACAATTTCTATATTATCTATTTTAACAGGAATATGTGGCTCAATTCTAATAAGGTTTATGGCAGGTACACCTGGATATCTTTTTTCTTTAGGTATAAAGCAATATGGGATACGTTCCTCGATATGAGTTGCACAAAAATCTTCAGCGTAAATATTTACTTCACCAAAGATCATGAAAGGACGTAGGTCATCTATTCCACCTACATGATCATAATGCTCATGTGAAAGAAAAATACCGTCTAATTTGTTAAAGGATACATTTAACATCTGTTGTCTAAAGTCTGGTCCACAGTCAAATAAGATATGTTTTCCATCTACTTCAAGTAATGCGGATGTTCTTAGTCGTTTATCGTGTGGATCTTTGCTCGTGCAGATAGGACAAGTACATCCAATAAATGGAACACCGCATGATGTTCCTGTTCCTAAAAATGTTAGTTTCATAAAATATACTTATATAAAGTTTACTTCAGGATGTATTGAAACCCCAAATTGTTTTTGAACAGATTCGCAAATTGCGTTAGATAATGTTATTATTTCATCGCTAGTAGCTCCTCCAAGATTAACAAGAACAAGTGCTTGCTTGTCATGTACTGCTGCTTTTCCTATCGATTTCCCTTTCCATCCGCATTGGTCAATCATCCACCCGGCTGGGATTTTAATGCCATTTGGAGTATCATAAAAAGGCATATTTGGATATTTTTTTTGAATAGAGAGGAATTTTTCTTTACTAACGATAGGATTCATAAAGAAACTTCCTGCATTTCCAAGTATTTTCGGATCTGGGAGTTTGGAATTGCGTATATTTATAATTGCATTCCTAACGTCTTCAATTGTTATTTCCTTTTTTTCATTTAGTATAGAACGTATATTTCCATAATCAAGTTTTAATGATGGATGTTTACTTAGTTTATATGTAACATATGTAATGGCATAACATCCTTTTAATTCTTTTTTGAAAATGCTTTGTCTGTATTCATAGTTACATTCTGCATTTCCAAAAACACGTGATTGTCCATTTCTAATTTCTACGGCTTCTACAAGTATAATAATATCTTTAGCTTCAACACCATATGCTCCAATATTTTGTACAGCAGAAGCACCCACTTCACCAGGAATTAAAGACAGATTTTCAGCACCTCCCCATCCTTTTTTTACGCAGTATTCTACGAATTCATCCCAGTTTTTTCCTGAACCAACTCTTACTAGCACTTCATTTTCGGATTCTTCAATTATATCTATTCCTTTTATTTTGGAATGAAGAATACTACCATTATAATTGCCTTTGAATAATAGATTGCTTCCTTCTCCAATAAGCAAGATTTGCTCGTCTGCAGGAATATCTTCTATTATTCTTTTAAGTTCTTCTACAGAGTTATATTCAAAAAAACGCTTGGCATAGACATCCATGCCAAACGTATTATGATTTAGTAATGAATAATTATTCATAATTAATTATCTATTTCAATAAGTTTCCAAACATCTCCAGTTTTGTCAAATCTAAATTTCATAAATAAATTGCTGCTTAAGCCTTCCATGAGAATTGTTTTACGATTTTGACTAATACATGTTTGTCCATAATTTATATTTACTAACACATCGTTGAAAAATGGAATTTCCGACTTGAATTCAAACCATTCTTCTTTTGCAATATGATCTGTTTGCGTAGTCTCAGCATCATCGCTTTCTAACGATAT
>JAILIJ010000153.1 GCA_024695315.1 Bacteroidaceae bacterium | reverse complement strand
TATTTAACGTCTGCAAATCATTCGTGAGTCATTCGTGATTCGTTCGTAAGTCAGTTTCGGTTTTTACAGTGCTTTTGTTGCAGGGGGGGAAAAGTATATTTCAAGGGCTATTTTTAGCTACTGCGCAGTATCGACTTCAATACTGCGCAGTATTGAGGTCATTACTGCGCAGTAATGATTTTTGTGCTCATAAGCGTGTATTCTGTTTCTATGTGTAGTGAGTCACTTTGTTGTTAGAAAAACTGTGGTCCAAAGTGAATGAAAAAACTACAGGTTGCTTGCTAAGGACATGTCATTATACTCGGAATGTGATGACGGATTGGTCACGGGTGTTGCGTATGGCCGGAATCTCCCAATCAACGGTTCCAAGTTCGTAGGTGTCAATTCCGGTGTCAGAGTAGATGGAGTCGGTCTCTATGCCAATAGTGTAGAGATCGTAGTCTGTAATGCGTTTGCCAGGATAGAGAGTCTGGAGCTTCTCGATGGCAGCCCTGTGACAGAGTTCGACGTCCATGTCCTCCTCGTCCATGAGGAAGCGCCTGAAAATAAATACGTTTTCGCCTTTTTCCATACTTTCGAATCTTTAGTAAATGATTTGTTTGCAAATATAGCGTAATTGTACGAACTTTGCGGCATGAAAAATTAATAAACACACAATTATCTATTATTTATGAAAACTATCAGAATACTGTTGGTAACACTCGTGCAATTATTTTCCTATGCGTATGCCACCGCGGATAATTATGCTACCATTGCAAAGCGGGTTATTAAGGAGAAGACGGGAAGAGTGCTTTCTTTGAATTCGGTTGGCTATGAGTCGGACAATATTATAATGATGGAGAATGATGCCAAAGGCTGCTTTGTACTTCTGTGTAAGCATGAGTTTGATAGTATTCTTGCCTCACCGGTGCTCGCTTATAGTGCTGAGTCATCAACCCACGTGGCAGATGGGGAGCGCACGGATATGAAGATTATGAAGTATTACGATCAGGTGCTTACGGAGATAAAGAGTAGGGGAAAGGAATATCGAGATAGTCTTTTGTTAAAAGGAAATGTTGACCCAATGCTTTCACCGTTGGCACTTAGACAGAAAACAATGGATATGTCCGTTATTGGAATGAGCGGAAAGGTACGTGCTGGATGTGTGCCTATTGCGGCAACGCAGATTATGTACTATTATAGTTGGCCAAAGACATCAACAGGTAAATTCGTGTATTATCGACCTGATAACGGGGCTATAATTGTTAATATGGAAAATATCTCTTTTTCATGGCCTGAGACTTTGGAAGTGAAGAAGGGAAAGACGTTTGCTGTACCGAAGCCTTTTCTGATATTAAATGGAATGTTGTTCAATGCTAATTTCGGAGCAGATGTTACGGGGGCCTATTTGAAGACTTGTAAACGCGCCTTTATTAATCATTACAAATATTCAAGAAAGATGCTTTATGGATATTTTGATGATGATATGGAATTCTTGAAGAATGTTTGCGTTGATCTTGATGCCGCACGCCCTGTCATATGTGGACGATGGAATCACGCCTTTGTGTGTGATGGATATAAGGATGGATACTTGCATTTCAATATGGGATGGGGAGGATATTTCAATGGGTATTTCCGCATTTTCCCAAATATGGGTAAGGAGAAACTGAATGATATGTTTGAGCTTATAAATGGTATTGTGCCTGAAAGGAATGTGAACTTTACAAGTAAGTCTGTTTCTCTCACTAAGGCTGGCACGTTGGCACAGCATATTACGGAGGATGACTATAACTTGCTCGGCAAACTCAAGGTAGCAGGACCGATAAATGGTGATGATATTGCCCTGTTGCGTCAGTTGTCTGGGGCAGCTTATTTTGATGTGCCTTTTGAAAGGAGAGGTGTGCTGAGCGACCTCGACCTCAGCCAGGCTTCAATTGTGGAGGATAGTGCCGAATATTACGTGTCAAAGCCAATAGCTATGAAGCATTCGGACTGGGAAAAACATAATAGATACAATAATTGCTATATAGAGGAAATCGTTCCGGATGAGAAGTACTCATTTCATTACTTCACAAATAATTCTACCATAGGGTATAACATGTTTACTGATTGTGACAACCTTGAGTATTTAGCTATTCCGGAGAGTGTTATGCACATAATGTCAAGGGCGTTTAGTGACTGTTACTCTTTGCGCCGGATGACTATTCCTAAGGGAGTTGTAACCTTTGGCTCAAAGTTGTTTGAAAAATGCATAATGATAGATTCTGTGTCTATCCCAAAGGACAACAAGTATTTTGACAAGATGTATGTCGATTCTTCTCATAATACCTATTGGTTTATTTCAGCTAATCCGTTTGTGAAAGTGATAGAATATTAGTTTGCACCTCCAGTTTTATTCCGCTGAAGATGCTTAGATTGTAGAATTGATTTCTATAATCTGCCCATCAAACAGATTGACTGTGCGGTCGGCATATAGGGCGTCGCGCTGATTATGGGTAACCATGATTATCGTGGCGCCTTCTTCGTGAAGTTGTTTGAGCAGTTCCATAACTTCCTTACCATTTTTAGAGTCAAGATTTCCTGTTGGTTCGTCGGCAAGGATTAGCTTGGGTTTGCTGATGATGGCGCGGGCTATGGCTACGCGTTGTTGCTGTCCACCTGATAGCTGATGAGGAAAATGTACGGAGCGGTGGCTAATATTCAGTTTTTTCAGAAGCTGCGCTGTACGTTCGTGACGTTCTGCTTTTTTGACTCCTATATATGTGAGTGGAAGGGCTACGTTTTCCTCAACGTTCAATTCGTCAATTAGGTTGAAGCTTTGGAAAACAAATCCAATGGCGCCACGACGCAGATTTGTCCTTTCCTTTTCGTTCAGGGAGCCTACCTCCTTATTGTTTAGATAGTATTTACCTTCTGTAGGACTATCGAGTAGGCCGATGATGTTGAGAAGGGTGGACTTGCCACACCCCGAGGGCCCCATGATCGCTACAAAGTCGCCTTCTTTTATTTCGAGACTTACTCCGTTGAGGGCTATGGTTTCGATTTCGTTAGTAGAAAAAGATTTCTTTATGTTTTCTAATCGTATCATTGTTCTATATGTTTTAATCGATTATTCATCTTTTATGCTGTGTACAGCTTCCTCTGTGGCATTTCTCCAGCTCTGTAATGTTACCGTTCCGAGTATCATGCAGATCATCAATATTGCTGATATAGGATATGCAATCCACATATATGGACATATAATTGAATAGTCGGCCAGGACGGAGTCGATGAGCCATATACTTATAGGAATTGAAATGACGTAGCAGATGCAAACAGAGAGAAAGTATCTTTTGTTGAACATCATAAGTATTTCTAAGGTTGTAGCACCGAATACTTTTCTAATGCCTATTTCTTTGCGTCTATGCTCGCTATCGAAGAGAGTAAGACAGAATACTCCAATTAGGGTTATGGCAATATATATGAGGGCTATGAACAACATTTGAGTGAAAAAGGTAATGTCATGCTCATAGAGTTCCTTGAGTTTCTCATTGAAGGTGCTGGTCTCAAAAACACTCTCGTTGTTAGGAAAGAGTGAATAGTAGGTCTCGATTAGTTGTTTTCTGACCTCATCTATTTTTGCATGGTCCTTGAGCCTGATGTTTACGATATTCATTCTTTCTTTTATCATCTCCATTTCTGGAGAATTGTCGCCAGGCACTATGAAGCATAGTGCTTTGTCTATATTATTATGTCTAAGAGAACTAAACACTATGTCGTTGCAGAAGCCTGCAACTTTGTAATTGTGTGGTGAATTAGAGTTTAGAAATATAGGTTGGCCAGTTTTTAACCATGGGTATTTCTTGCGGGCTGTCTCGTTGAATATATATGCTCCTTTATCGTTCTTGGTGAAATCTTGTCCATCTGTAATTTCTATTCCAAGAGTTTTAAGGTAATTGTAGTCAACAGGCAGTACTGTAGTCATGAGGCTGTATTTCCCGTGTTCGAAAGAACGTTGCCAAATCATGTACCTATCCTCTGTTCCTATTTCGAAGACTGAGAAACTTACGGATTTTACATTCTTATTCTGCTTAAAAGCCTCTATAAGTTTGTCTTTATGGCTTAGGGCTTCCTGAGAATTGATTTTTCCAAAGATTATCTGGTTCTTCAGGTAGCCATATTCTGTGGAGAAGATAAAGTTCTGTTGTAGTATGAAGGTTGTTGAGCATGTTAGGGCTATTGAGCTAAGAATGATTTGAAAGCCCACTCGTACGGCTCGAAAGGTACGGCTTCGCTTAGGAAGGCGAAAGGCTCCCTTTAGTGCAACGGATGTAGGGAAAGAGGTTACATAGAATGCTGGGTATAGGCTGGATGAAATGGAGATGATGATGCAGACTATAAAGGTATAGATGGATATGCGAATATGGGCTAATGGACTGATGACGCCTTCGACAAAGACGTCTGCCAGGAATAGCACGATGAGGCTTATTATATATGCTATCAAGCCTAATAGTATGGATTCTATAATAAGGCTGGCCATAAGGTTGCATCGGCTTGCACCGATGACCTTGCGAGTGTTTATGTTTTTTACTCGTATCGGAGCCAATGCTAACGTATAATTCATATTGTTGACATTGGTAAGGACTATGATGAAGAGGGCGGAGAGGAATAAGATGATTATTGTGTGCCAATTTCCTCTGTCGGCCACTTGGTCGACAAAGGAGAAGTAGGTGTCGTGTAGTCTTTGGAGTTTGATGCTGAACTTGCTTTCTGTAAGAAATTCTTGATAGTTACCTTCTGGATTTGATGTCTTGTAAAATGCTTTTAGTATGTCTTGTTCTACATCTTTTATGTTGTCGACGTTGTCCAGTTTGATATAAGCATGATAGTTGAAATTTCGAAAATCATTTGCAGTTTGATTGTCGCCATATTGGTAGATGCCATTGGTTATACAACAGTTCTTTGGGAAATCGGCATAGACTCCAGAAATACGTTTTTTCATTTTCTTGCCATTGATTTCCCATTCAAGACTATCGCCGACGACGTTTTCCTTTCCGTATTTCTTTTTTGCTAATGAAACGGGGATGGTAATGTCTCCGTCTATATGTTGCTTGTCGGAATACAGGTATTTGATGCTGAAGAAATCGAGTGTTTCTGCATAGCCATCGTAGTATTTGTAATAGTATGTTTCGTGTTCTCCGTCTTTGGCATTTGATGAGAAGGGTATTGTGTAGCCTACAATATCGATCAAAGCTACATCTTCAACGTGAGGAATTTTTGTGAGTATGTTTTTGGCCGGAGCCGGAACATTTGCTATACGTATGCTGTCATTGCTGAATATCTGACCGTCGAGTTCCACACGGTACATTTTTTTCCAGTCCTTAAAGCATGTATTATAGTTGACCGTCTCTTCAACTTTGGAGAAGAAGAGGAAGAATGAGATTAGTGCGATACATAAACCAACAAGGTTAAGAGTGCTTGCAACCTTAAACTTGCGGAAAATGTGAAACATGTCATTAGTTATTTGCGATAGTTGGATCATTAGCGTGTGAGGTATTTGCTATGTTTTATGTTGCGCCAAATGGATTGTGTCTGTTATAGACTTTGGCGATGCAAAATTACAATAAAGTTGGTTATTGGCAAACGAATGATGTATGTTTTTCTTTATGTTATATTACATTCTGATGGTATTGATGTATGTCTGTCGGAAAAATGCTATTGTACGTTATAAAATATAACTAAATGTCTTTTAAATGGCGGAATTTGAAACTTTACGCATTCTATTTGTGAATTTTTCGTAAAAAATGCACGTTTTTTGTGATAAAAACCTTTTAAAATATTGTTTGTATTGTTAAAGTAATTAACTTTGTAGCGTTGATGATACGGAAAGTTGAAGCACTTGTAGTGTTGTAGGCTTTCTTATATGAGGTTTTATTAAAAATTAGTTATTTATTTGTAAAAAGACGAATTGCCCGACTCGTGATGAGCCGGGCAATTAATTTTATATATATTTTAGTTAAAAACTCTTATTGTTCAACTTTGATAGACTCAAGATACTTGAGGTATGCATCTTCCCAGTTTGCGCGTTCGATAGAAGTATATTCCAAACTCCAGTCGAAATTAGTGTCTGCTTTAAAATAGCAAAGTGCATTTTCTGCCTCATCGCTACTATTTAGATAGAAACTTAAGTTAGTTTTGCTTATACCAGGATTGTAAAGGTAGATTTTTTCACCATTATCATCGTATGTGATAGTTACGGTGTTTGTATTAACGCTCTTGTTGATTGACCAGTGGAATTCGCGGTAATACTGTTTGTAAGGTCCGTAATCGTAGTAGTCTATTTGCTTGCCTAAGCCTGATTCTGCAAAAGCATTCTCAGAACTTTGGAAATAGATTTTTGTGTATTTTGCTACTAATGTAGCTTCTTGCTCTAATTGTGGTGATGTTGCTTTCATTTCCATCTTCATATCACCTTCCCATCGTCCTGAAATTGTTACTCCATTTACTTCTTCATCTTCACAAGAAGTCATGACCAATCCTACGATTGAAAATAGGAGTATGCTCAAAAGTGTGCTGATTTTTTTCATAATTATAATCTATTTGGTGTTTAAATTTTAATTAGTGTGCAAATGTAATGATTTTTATCATATTGAAGAAATAAAACTTTTTTTTTCTGTATTTTTATTCAAAAGATAAGACATATAGATAATTTTTGATGTTTATTCTTACAATTTGAGTGCATTCCATATACTATATCTTGCTTCTTTGTTGATTTCTTCCAACTTGTGGAGGATGTTATTCATTGCTGCCCGCTGAGTGGTTTCTTCGTAAGGACATGGTGTCTTTTGTTTTGCAAATCCGAGTTCCTGAGCTATGTTGCTGAGCAGGTGTTCGTGTACCATGCAGAGCGGGCGAATGATAGTTATAGGGTAGTGCTGCATTTGTAGTTTTGGCGTCATGGTCTGTGATGAGCCTTCGAAAGTGACATTCATGAGGTATGTTGTGAGAATGTCGTCCATGTGATGCCCTAAAGCTATCTTGTTGAAGCCATTTTGTACGGCAAATTCAAATAGGGTTTTTCTTCTGTTCCAGGAGCACAGAAAACAGCGCGTTTTGCGTTCGTCGGTACTGTCTTGGAATGAAGAATGCAGAATGTGAAGTGGTGTTCCCTGTTCCTCGCAAAATTGTTGAATGTATGAGCGGTCGGTCTCATATGGTATATTGTCCATGATGATGTGGGCTGCTTCAACCTGTATATGTGGTTTGTATATTTTTGCGCGCTGTGACAGTAGGCGTACAAGTTCCAAAGAGTCTTTTCCGCCAGAGACGGCGATAAGTATTTTGTCGCCATCTTCAAGGAGGTCATATTTTACGCATCCTTTATTGAAAAGTTTTCTGATTTTTCCTTCAAGGATGTCTGCTTTTGTTTTCATCTTAATGTTAATTGAAAATGCTTGTTAATTGTTATGAGTCGTTTGGAACTTTATATCTTCTTGCATGTCGAGGCTGTAGTCTTCCTCTGAGTGGTAGATGATGGCGATACTGTCGACCTGATAGGGCATGTCGAAATAGTCGTTGCGTGACATGTATTCCTTTATGGCTTTCTGTATATTGTGGATTTTGTGAAGGTCGATGGCTTGCTGGGGAGCTCCGCGTTTATCGCTGCTTCGAGTTTTCACTTCAACAAAATGTAAAATGCCGTCTTTGCGTGCTATGAGGTCCAGTTCGCATCCTTTATGTAGGTTCCAGTTGTGATCAAGAATCATATATCCCTTCCGCATAAGGTGCAGGGCAGCCAGCTCTTCTCCTGTCTGTCCCAAATCTGCCGCTTTATTTTTTTGAGCTAGTATCTCATTTTCTCTACGAACGATAATCTCGTCGATAGATTCTTGGCTGTAGCATGTTCCGTTTTCGAGAATATGGTTGACCTTTATGTCTTGTTTAGATAAGTATTTCCCGATTAGTAAATAGCGATTACTATTGTATACGGAGTGCTCTTCTTCGATAAGCAGTATTGTGAAGCCTTTGGTCATTCCGTTTTGTAGGCGTGAGATTCCGTGTTTGAAGGAATCAAGTTCACATACTTTGCTGTATACCGGTATACCGCGACTATTTCTTGCAGAAGCGGGTATGAATCCAAATTCTTCTTTGAAAGACAAGTACGAGATGTGTCGTTGTTTTAGAAACGTGAGGAACTCATTTTGGTCTACGTGGTCAAATATTCGATCTTTATCTTCGCTTGCATCGACAATACAGTTGATGCCATAATTCTTGATGTATTGAATTATGGTTTTTGCTGTTAGTAGTCTGTAGCCGAGTGTATAGATGATATTTGACATTATTATACTGCTTGCTGTTCTTTGAACTGCTTGATTTTGTCCTGTTCTCCAGCAACGATTATGAAGTCTCCGTTATTGAATTCCATAGCCGGGTCTGGATTCATATATATATTGTCGTCTGGCCTTACAATACCCATGACGATGCAGGCTGCTTGCTCTCTTATTTTAGAGTTTTTTATACTCATTCCTATAAGTTCGGATTTTTCTCCGATATATATATGTTCGAGTGAAATGGAAGCCTTGTGTTCAGAAGTTTCTGCTTTTATGAGGCTACCATTAAGTAGTCTAGTGAAGCGGTCCATCTCTTGGTCTGTTCCGGCAACGATAAGTTTGTCGTGAGGGTAGACATGTCGTTCCCCCCCTGGAACAATAATATTCATTTCGCCTCGCATAATGCTGACTACGCTCACTCCGGCAAGTTGTCTGATGTTTAAGTCTCGAAGTCTTTTTCCGCAGAAACAAGAATTTTCTGGAATGTCAAATTCAGAAATATGTATATCGAATGCCAATAACGCTTCTTTGTCCATGCTCTTTAC
>JAILIJ010000011.1 GCA_024695315.1 Bacteroidaceae bacterium | reverse complement strand
TTCAATCGTACAATACGCATATAAGTTAATAGTAGCATTCAAAACGAGGCCGCCGTACAGGTCGCTGTACGGACTGACATCGCTACCGCCTCCTGCTAAACCGAGGCGTAAAGGGGCTTTTGATCGTATAATCATAGGTTACATTTGTTATTTTGATGTGCAAAGATAAGCAAATAATGGCTAACTGACAAGAAAATGCGTTAAAAACAGTATTGAGTTAGCGAGATTTCGCTAAAAGTGAGATAAAATGAAAGATTGAGTTGGAAAAAAGACTGCAAGAGTGTATGCCATCTGCAGAGGCATATTGCTTGCCGAGGTTCAGTAGTCTGATGGTGTGACCTATAGAATAATATGCTTATAATCGACCAGGTATAGATGGCAAGCCAATGTAACTCCATACGGAATTAGCGGTCGAAGTTTTGAATTCGTTTGTTATATCCATGAGCTTGAAGGGTGATTGCAAAATATGCATTCGTAGTACAAAGGACGAAATTCTGATACAAGAGGGATACAGGTCTCTGGTACCAGTAGCCATAGCAGATTACGATGTTCTTCAAATAGGAGATATGACAAAGGTGCAGGAAGTGTTTATTGATAAGAAGGAAGGAGCCTGGGAAATAGGATAGGGATGGTCTTGTATATTACGGGGAAGTAGGAAATGGCGTGGGGTGGTTGTTTTGAGGAAATTGACTCTTGGAAGGAGAGTTGAGATATGATGAAGCGGAAGGCTTAATTGAAGTGAACCCCGAAAGTTGGATAAATAACTTTTGGGGTTCACTTCAATTATATATGGTAGGAGGAGAAATTACAGGGATTAATAAAAAAATGTACTGACTTTTTGTCTTGTTTGCAAGTTTTCAGTCCTACTTTTATTGTCTGAGTGTGGGACAACTTTGGTTGAAAAGCCTAGGCCTGTATTTAAAGCTCATAAGCAAGCAGATCAGATTATAATGCTATTTACAGTGACATAATTTCTCACATCCATTTCAAAGTTTGCCAATTTGTCATTTATGTTGTAATTACTATAACTTATTATGGCTCAGCGTTTAAGACTAAAGTGTTTTGGCATTGTTTTTGCTAATATGTATATTGGAGCAATGTTGCTCCCAATTAAAATCTATTGCCTATGGCTAAAATACATTTCTTGAACGTTGATGAAGGAGATTGCTCTATTATTCAACATGACAATGGAAAAGTTACCATGATTGACATATGTTGCGGCAACATTGTTGAGCGACAACCCTCCGTTGATGCCTTTAGCAATGAGTCTGCCAATTCTATCAGAGGAAACTTCAATATGAAAGCATATCCCACCAATCCAGTGGAATATATTAAAAGATGGCGTATATCAAGCATTTTTAGATATATTCAGACTCATCCTGACATGGATCACATGGATGGTTTGAAGAACCTTGCCGACAGTATGCCTATTTTAAATTTTTGGGATACAGAAAATACTAAAAAACAGAGTTTTAATGAGTTCGGAAAATGTGGACGTTATGAGCAAGAGGATTGGGATTGTTATCAGCGTTTGCGAAAAAGCGCAAATAACCCAAAGTCTTTGATATTCTATGATGGGGCTGTTGAAAAATACTTTGCAGAGGATGATAATGGTGTATTATCTGATGACTATCTCAAGATACTCTCACCAACGAAAGAACTAATAAAAGCAGCAGAGTCGGCAAATGATTGGAACGACTCTTCATATGTTATTCTCTATTGTATTCATGGACGCAAAATCCTTTTTTGTGGTGATGCAGGAATGGAGACTATAAACCATCTGCTGGAAAAGCATACAGCTGACATCTCGAATTTGGATGTTTTGATTGCTCCACACCATGGTAGGGATAGCGATAAAGACTTCACATTCCTTGATGTCATGAACCCAAAGTTAACACTTGTAGGTAATGCTAAGAGCGAACATCTTGCTTATGAAAAGTGGAACAGTCGAGGGTTAAAACACATTCAAAACAATCAAGGAGGAAACATTCTGATTGACATCCACGATAATGGTGAATTGCATGTGAGCTGCTCTAACAAATCATTTGCGGATGTGTATAATCAAGAGAAGTTCAAAATAGAAAAAGCTCTTGAAGATGTTAATAATCCTGGTTATTGGTGTTTGTTTTATTATAAATCAAAATAAAATATATATATGAGACAGATAGACAAAGATACACAAGAGAAAAGAGATAGGCGATATAATGATTGGGCAAGGAAAAAACCAGCTCTTATCTTCATGGCAATTCCAGTTTTGATTGGAGTTGCCATGGGAATCTATGACTTTATGGATACTGAGATGTGGGGTCAAGCATTCGTTTGTCTTTTCTCTATATCGTCTATTAGTGCGGCATTGTTTTTCTTACTACGTTTTTCTTTTCGTGATATTTCCAAGTACTATCCTGGAAAAATTTTATTTTGTGATCGTTTGAAGCCAACAACACGTATTCTTTATAGCACAGATGATACTTATTCAGAAGAACAAAAGGCGGCTATAAGGAAGAAGATTCTTGCAAAAAAAAGTATTGATTTGCAGAAATACAAAAATAAAACGTATCAAAACAAGAAATATGTCAAGCGAGTTGACGAAGCTGTCGCATGGCTTTTAGATGTGACACGCTTTGATGATATTTTGTTTGAATATAATTGTATCTTCGGTTTCTGGCGCAATCTTACGGGGGCATTATTGGTTGATGCATTGTTGATTTTTGGATTGGTAGCAGTAAACAAATGGTGGTATACTTTACCTTTTGGATCTATTCTCATATGGATTGGCATAGCTGTTATCCTTCTTTCGGTTATTACTACTCTCATTGCATACAGCAATGGTTGCATTTTCGCAAAGAAAGTATATGACGTTTTTATGAATTTAGATGATGATAAGAATAATTACTAAAATATAAGCTATGGAACATATTATTAAATTTTATCCAGTGGGCAATGCTGATTGCACGCTGATTAAATTGGATAACGGTAAGACCATTATCGTAGATTGCCAGATTTTGTCAGACCTTACTGATGGACATGGAAAGCAAGTAATGTTTGATGTAAAATCAGATTTGCTTAAAGAACTGAAAAAGGATGGGTCTGGACGTCCTTTTGTGGACCTTTTCATAAGTACTCACCCTCACGATGACCATTGCAAAGGTTTCTCTGGTAACTTTTATCACGGCGATGTGGCTAACTATGACAAGAATAAAAATAAAGATGAGATTATTATTGAAGAATTGTGGATTACACCTCGAGGCTTGAATAATGATTTGTCTGCACCTGCCGGAGATATACGAAAAGAGGCAAAACGTCGTAGAAAGCTATATGATGATGATGAAACCTACAAAGGGTCTAAAGGTAATTACTTGAGAATTATCGGATACGACAAAGACAAAGAGTTTGATACAAGATATTGTTACGTTCCGGGGAAACTAGTTACAACTGTTCATGGAACAAGCCTATCTTGGTTGGATATTTTCATTCATGCTCCGTTTAAAGAGGATGTTGAGACCAGCAAGAAGTTTGACGACAAGAATGCAACTTCTGTCGTAGTGCAGTTTGGGTTTAAAATAGAAGGTTACACGGGTTACAAAAGCCGTGTGCTGATGGGAGGCGATGCTGAACACGAAATATGGCAACACATACTTGACAATAATACAGATGAAGAAAAGCTGAAGTGGAATATCTTGCTCGCTCCGCATCATTGCTCTTGGTCATTTTTTAATGAATCAGACAATAAGAAAGAAATCACACCGTCTGCTGAGGCTTTGTTGAATAAGCAGATTGGTAGTTATTCTCATATTATTGCTTCTTCAAATGAAATTAAGAACGATGATAATAATCCACCTTGCTATGAAGCGAAACAGCAATATATAAAGAAACTGAAATCCGGTTCTTCACATTTCCTTAATACCGCGACTCATTGTAAAGTGGGGAATATACCACAACCAATTGTTTTTAAGATTACTGAACTTGGAAAGACACTTAGAGAGAGTTCTACTGTGGCCGGTTCATCATCAATTTCTAATCCTGCACCACGAGCCGGCAGATGAAAGATTTTAATAATAAAATAATAAGTGGCTCACCAATTAGAGGAGAGTTTTTTAAGCTTCAGAGAGCCAAGGCTATATATAAGGCCGCCATTGTACATCCTTATGTTAAGGATGTACAATGTTATGTTAATGGTAACGGGGATAGTGTCATCAAAATGTGCATGACACATCTTGAAATCCCAGATGAGCCTATTTTTGATATACGTGATGAGGAGGAGATCGCAATTATTTGCCATCCTGTCGACATATCTATACCGGAAGTATATGCGCTAAGAGAAGATTTTCCAACAGAACTGCCCCATTCTAATGCATCCCCTTATGCTCATCCAGTATCTCTTTGTGTGTCGGATGTTTCATTTGCTGATATTCGGCCGCAATTTAATGCGCACGATTTTTTAAATTCGATTAGACGATGGTTTGCCTTAAATAGTATTAATCAATTACATGAGTCAAATCGCCCCCTGGAGATCTTCTTTTGGGGGCAAGAAGACTGTTGTATTTTGAATGAACGCACAGGTGGAAATCCATACATTAGGTATTCAAAAAAGACGAAGTTTTCATCCACAATAGAGTTTGTTGAGAAAAGTAGTGCTACTCACTATTTGATTTATATACCTACAGAAAAAACTCATGCAAGCAATTTTGTAAGGATACCCAAGACAATGGGAGACCTGAAAGACGTTCTGTCAACAGATAAAAACACTTTGACGGACAGACTCTTGGCTATTTTAACAAATAGTATTGCTGGGAAGTCAACTCTTCCATTGTTTATATTAATATATATCACTCAGTCAAGCAAAGATGATAAAGATACGTCACATGAATTATTCCTTATTAAGGCAAATTGCATATGTAATGATATAGTACTAAAAAAGAAAACTCTTCATAGGAATGCGTTTGAAAAATGGTACCATGAAATACCTATAGAGGTAGTACCTTTAGTACACATGACTACTCTTAATGATAACGCTTACTATAATGGAATCAAAGACAGCTTCAATAAAGTAAGTGTTATTGGGACTGGTACACTAGGATCTGCAGTAATCGACCATTGGGTAAGGCAAGGGTGTTCTGAAGAAATCAATTTAGTCGACTTTGACATACTACTGCCACACAACCTTAGTCGTCATACGCTTACTACAGACAAAGTTATGAGCTCAAAGGTTCGTTCTATAAAAGCAAGCTATCAGGGCATATGGTTTCAAAAAATAAATGCCATAGAGGGAAACTTTTTAACGTTAAGCCAGAATGATAGAGAACGTATATATAAGAATACGGAGTTGGTCATGGATTTTAGCACTTCGATTGCTGTTGAAAGGAAACTGGCAAATGAAGAATGTACTCCTCGTAGATGTACCTCTTTTTTGAATCCAAAGGGCGATGATGTTGTATTGCTAATAGAAGATAAAGATAGAAATTTTCGACTCGACTTGTTAGAGATGGATTATTATCGTAACCTGATAGTGGATGAAAGGTTTGCTCTTCATTTGGAACAGACAGAGAA
>JAILIJ010000102.1 GCA_024695315.1 Bacteroidaceae bacterium | reverse complement strand
GTTCAAGTGGATAAAGACAAAAGACTCATTATGCAAAAATGGGCAAAGTACCATACTATGAAAAGAAGTACAAATACTTAGCCCAATAATCTACATAACTTTCCAAAGACGCCCTTGCCTTGCGTCACGCTCCTCCATTCGCTTCCTTACTCTATCTACAAACTCATAATTTTTCAATCCCCACCCAGGAATAGCCAAGAGAGAAGCTGGTGATTGTGAAACGAATCTTTCCAATACGATATCAGGACGAAGGCGCTCCACAAAATCAATGACAAGGTCAATATACTCGTCTGCGGAGAAAAGGTGGAAGTCGGACGCGTCAGAAAAAAACTCTTCGGCCATCTTCGTCCCCTTGATAAGTTGAAGTTGATGAAGCTTTAAGGTTGTCAACGGCATTTCTGATAATACTGCAGCCTCATGTAATATTTCCTCGCGTGAAGTACCCGGAAGTCCAAGAATAACATGTCCTCCAGTAATTATCCCGCGTGACGCCGTTCGCCTTACCGCTTCAAGTGTAGTTTGATGGTCATGTCCTCGGTTTATCCTTTTCAAGACCTTGTCAGATGTACTTTCTATTCCATATTCAACAATCAGAAAAGCACGTTTATTCAGTTCTTCCAAATAGTCAAGCAGTTCGTCAGGCATGCAGTCAGGACGCGTACCGATTACTATGCCTATCACACCATCAACGGCAAGAGCCTCCTCGTACAAGGATATTAGATGAGAAAGTGTGCCGTATGTATTTGTATAAGCCTGGAAATATGCCAAATATTTCATTTCCGGATATTTCCTACTAAAGAATTGCTTACCCTCCAACAACTGCTGTGTAACAGTCTTTTCAGTCTGACAATACGAAGGGTTAAAAGTTTGATTATTGCAATACGTACATCCACCTACCCCAACCGTACCATCACGGTTAGGACAGGTGAATCCCGCGTTAATAGAAATCTTTTGAACCTTACATCCAACTTGCGATTTGAGCCAAGCACCAAACTCGTTGTATCTTTCCATTACAATCTTAACTTGGTACTACGCTGCGCACCTCCTGCATTCCATTTTACAATATATACAGCAGAAGGCAGATCAGCTACTGAACATTGTTCACCGGCTATAAATGTCTTAACCAACATACCAGAAACAGAATATACGCTTACTCTAAATGTAAGCAAGTCTGGAGTAGCACTTCCAAAATGTAGAACTTTAGTATTTGGATTATAAGCGAGGGCATATTCAGCAGGTTCAACACTTGCAATCTCGTCAGGCATTTCTTCAATCTCTTCATCTTCCAAAATATACCAAAGACGATTCATGCTTAAACCATTCCTTGAGTCCGTAATATAGCTAATAACCTTTGTTCCATTAGAACGTCCTCCACCTTCAAGGTTAAGAGTATGCTGAGTATGCTTATTTGTGATATTATAATATCCAGCTGTTCCCTGTGGTGTGAAATACCATAATTGTGCATCATCAGAAGCGTCGGCCGTAGCTACATTAAGAGCTGTTCCTATGTTTGTGGTTGCAGTAGTATTACCTGTAGTAGGGTCATTTAAGGCAAGTCCGTTGCTTCTGTTTATAATCATGTAATATCCATCTTCGACGGCCACAATCTTCCATTGCTGGTTTTGATTATCAGAACTAGTAGTCCAAGTACATGCCTGTCCATTCACAGCGGAAAGTGCCATAGAAGTATTAGCATTATTTATTCTGTAATAATACCTTTCGTCGGCCTCAAAATCTGGAGTAGGTTTTTCTGGTTCCTTAGCTGCAAAAGCAGTTTTCAGGTAAGCAATATGAGTCTTAATGTATGATTTTAAGAAAGTAATATAACTGTCGTATGAAGAATACAAAATATATTCTCTAAGGTATCGCGTAGAGATACCCCATTTTTGATAATTCAATTCTCTTGATTCTGTTGTCAGTTCAACAAGGGAATCGATTTTATTATACATATATGCTTCAAGTCCAGCATCTGTAACTTCCTTATATCGTCTGTTGACAAGAGCTCCAAACCATGGATCGTTCCACATACGGTTAATCCACATTTTTGTCTGTCCGAAGCCCACATCCGTCATAAGGCTCTTACTAGTATCTCCCTTTCTATTGTCATTAGCATAGGCAATATCATAATCCCACAAAGGACCCCAATACAGAAGAGAGTCACCTCTATCCTTATAGAAATATGTTGAATAATATCCGTCAATATTACCACTTACCTCTGTAGCAATAAACCAGTTAGCAAGTGATACAGAGTCAACCAAGCGACGATATCCTAGTTCTGGATCATCGAAAAGATCACTTGCTAACACGGATTCAAAATCATTCATGTACTGTCTGATATACGCATTTTGAGCATCGGCAATCTCATCCTCATCTGGATAGTGAACACGAATAGGAACCTGATATCTTGATGTTACAAAACAGTTACCATCCTTGAATCCATCAACTTCCATAAGATATCCGCCAGTAATGTCTGCATCTTCAGGAAGTGGATACTCCTGTTCAGTAACCTCAACTCTATTTTTACGGACCTCAACCTGGTCACTAATCATATAGTTACCAAGATAAGTTCCGTTAAGCGTCAAATCAACATATTTGCTTGCTGGATTATATTTCAAACCGAGAAAATCACCCATTAGAAAAGTTACGGCATTTCTCACGAGTGTCTTGTCCAACGCATTAGCAATAAGAGTCCAACTCTTAGCCTTAGCATATCCTTTGCCGAGGAATTTTTCCTTACTATGGAATTTTATTCTATAAGGCTTTTTTGCTACGTCCCAAGTAGAATTACCACGGCCACGAATTTCCATTGAGTCGTATTGCGTAACATTATCATTTTCGTCCACATAGTACATTGTGGCATAAATATAATATTCCTTACTTGTGATAGCCCGACCTCCAAAAGTGTTAATTATAACATGTGGAAGATTAGTCAAGCGTGAATAATTTTGAGCAGATATCTTCGTAAAGAAAGATATAGCAAAAAATAAGATTGCTGAAAATAAAGTTTTATTCATCGATACAAATTTTCTATTATTTGGTGCAAAATTAAGAAAAACAGATAAAAGGAGCAAAAAAACACAAAAAAACGTTGGTCAAAAACGTAAAATGTCGTACATTTGCAAGCCGATTATTATCGGGGACACAGAAATGTGGCCCAAATCAGTGTGTGAATAGCATATCCTATTAGCCGGGATTGTGGTTCGTGAGCACTGAAGCGTGATGGACAAGAAGCCATCTCGCCATTAAAACTACAGGTAACACTGTGGACAGACAAATTATTTAAAGTAACAACAAAACAAAGATTTAAAGAATGAACACTTTAAGTTTAAAGACAAACTACGTAACCACAGAAGCTGCAAACAAGCAGTGGGTTGTTGTAGACGCAGCAGGTCAGACACTTGGTCGTCTCAGCTCAAAGGTTGCTAAGATTTTGCGTGGTAAGTATAAGCCATGCTTTACTCCAAACATGGATTGCGGTGATAACGTAATCATCATCAACGCTAATCAGATTGTTCTCTCAGGAGACAAGATGAACAGCAAGGTTTACATTACTTTCTCAGGTTACCCAGGCGGTCAGAAGAAGGCTACAGCACTCGAAATGACTAAGCGTGTAAACGGTTATGAGAAGATCCTTCGTCACGCTGTAAAGGGTATGCTTCCAAAGGGCAAGCTCGGTGCAAAGGTTCTCAACAATCTTTACATCTTCGAAGGTGCAGAGCATGACAAGCAGGCTCAGAGCCCAGTTTCAATCGATATTAACCTATTAAAGTAATAAGAAAGGTATGGCAGTAAATTATATTAATGCACTCGGCCGTCGTAAGAGCGCCGTTGCACGCGTGTACCTTTCAGAAGGTACAGGTAAGATCACAATCAACAAGCGTGACCTCAAGGAATATTTCCCATCTGAACTCGTTCAGTTCGTTGTTAAACAGCCACTCAACCTTCTCGGTGTTGCTGAGAAGTACGATATCCTAGTAAACCTCAATGGTGGTGGTTACACTGGCCAGTCACAGGCACTTCGCCTCGCTATCGCTCGTGCACTCGTTAAGATCAATGCAGACGATAAGAAGGCTCTCCGTGCAGAAGGATTCATAACTCGTGACCCACGTTCTGTTGAGCGTAAGAAGCCAGGTCAGCCAAAGGCACGTCGTAGATTCCAGTTCTCTAAGCGTTAATATTTGTACTTTGCGCCATATACATTATATATTATACGGCACAGAAACAAAGAAAATTGTCGCTTAAAGACTTATCGTTTAGCATCTAAACCAGCGAGACCTAAATATAATATATTCAGCTACTCACTGGTTGGTTAACAAAAAATTATTAACTAAAAAGAAAGTAAACAACTCTGGAGAAAGGAATTTATTCCAATTCCAGACTAAAAAAAACAAAATTATGGCAAGAACATCATTCGATACATTGCTCGCAGCAGGTGCACACTTCGGTCACCTCAAGCGTAAGTGGAATCCAGCTATGGCTCCTTATATCTTCATGGAGCGTAACGGCATTCACATCATCGACCTCCACAAGACAGTTGCAAAGACTGAGACTGCAGCAGATGCTCTCAAGCAGATTGCAAAGAGTGGAAAGAGAATTCTTTTTGTTGCTACTAAGAAACAGGCTAAGGAAGTAGTTGCTGAAAAGGCACAGTCAGTTAATATGCCATACGTAATCGAGCGTTGGCCAGGTGGTATGCTCACTAACTTCCCTACTATCCGTAAGGCAGTTAAGAAGATGGCTAACATCGACAAGCTCATTGCTGACGGTACATACGCAAAGCTCTCTAAGCGTGAGAACCTCCAGATTCAGCGTAAGCGTGCTAAGCTCGAGAAGAACCTCGGTTCTATCGCAGACCTTACTCGTCTTCCATCTGCACTCTTCGTTGTAGACGTAATGAAGGAGCACATCGCAGTTAGCGAGGCTAACCGTCTTGGTATTCCAGTATTCGCTATCGTAGATACTAACTCTAATCCAAACAACGTAGACTTCGTTATCCCAGCAAACGATGACGCTTCAAAGTCAGTAGAGGTAATCCTCGACGCTGTTTGTGGCGCTATCAAGGAAGGTCTTGACGAGCGTAAGGCTGAGAAGGTTGACATGGAAGCTGCTGGTGAAAAGAAGGCAGCAAAGGCAGAGAAGGCAGCAGAGACTCCTGCAGAAACTGCTGAGTAATCAGAAAAAGAATTAATCACATAGTTAAAAGTGAAATAGAAGAAATTCCGTTTCACTTTTAACGTTTAACAACAAGAAAATTATGGCTATTACATTAGCAGACATCAATAAGCTTCGTCAGAAGACTCAGGCTGGTCTTATGGACTGTAAGAAGGCTCTTACTGAGGCTAACGGCGATTTCGACGCAGCTATGGAAATCCTTCGCAAGAAAGGACAGATGGTTGCAGCTAAGCGCTCTGACCGTGAGGCAGCTGAAGGTTGCGTACTCGCAAAGGTAAACGGTAACTTCGCTGCTATGATCGCTCTCAAGTGTGAAACTGACTTCGTAGCAAAGAATGCTGACTTCGTAGCACTCGCAAACCAGATCATCGACGCTGCTGTTGCAGCTAAGGCTAAGACTCTCGATGAGGTTAAGAACCTTAAGCTTGGTAACGATACTGTTGCTGAAGCTGTTGTTAACCGCTCTGGTGTTACAGGTGAGAAGATGGAACTCGACGGATACGCTACTGTTGAAGGTGACAACATCATCGTTTACAACCACATGAACGGTAACTTCCTTTGCGCTCTCATCGCCCTCAATAAGGCTGCTGACCCACAGGTTGGTAAGAACGTAGCTATGCAGGTTGCTGCTATGAACCCAATAGCTCTCGACGAGAAGTCTGTACCACAGGCTACTATCGACGCTGAGTACGCTGCTGACATCGAGAAGGCTAAGGAGAATCAGATTGCTAAGGCTGTTGAGGCTGCTCTTAAGAAGGCAGGTATCAACCCAGCACACGTTGACTCTGAGGAGCACATGGAGTCTAACATTGGCAAGGGATGGATCACAGCTGAGGACGTAGCTAAGGCTAAGGAAATCAAGAAGACTGTTGCTGAGGAGAAGGCTGCAAACCTTCCACAGCAGATGATCGAGAACATCGCTAAGGGTATGCTTAACAAGTTCTTCAAGGAGAACTGTCTTCTCGACCAGGCTTACATCGACGACTCTAAGGTTACTGTTCAGCAGTATCTCCAGTCTGTTGACAAGGACCTTACTATCACAGACTTCAAGCGTTACACTCTCCGCGCAGAGTAATACGCAACATGATAGGATAAAACAAGGGCTGTCAGTTTATACTGACAGCCTTTTATTTTGCTTACAAATATAAACAAGCCGTATACTTTATATAAATGTAACAAGGCAACATAGGCAACAAGGCAACTTATCCTCAAGCAATTTATCAACCCTTTTAAAAAACATTTCTGCAAGAAATGTAAATAACGTGAGTTCGATGAATTTATTTAGAAAAGAGTAAGCTGATTGTCAACGGCGTTGATGAGAATGATTTTTGAGCAGTGTTTGAGCGGTGCTCAAACACTGCTCAAACGTTGATTAAACAAGTAAGATCTGTTAGCATTTTTAGTCATAAGCTATGATGAGACACTTAATGCTGGATAATGCTTTCATTTGAGCGCAATATTTTTTGTAAAGTTCAGCAGGAATAGTTCTATTATTCAGGAAGAAATTCCCGAATCACGCCGTGATTTTAAGAAATGTTTCGCAATAGGCATAGAATTGCCCTGTAGGAATGAAGAAATTCTTCCGCAATGATGAATAAAATGTTCTGCATGAATGTGCGCTAAAAAGACAAAGTTTTAGCGAACACAATATAAAAGAAGAAACAAGACTTTGTCATTTTTTTGCACATTTCGTTTTTGCAAATAAATAACACTAATTAAATGTATATTAAACGCCCATTTAACACGCGTTAAATTAGCGTTACCCCCTAACTTTTATAATAAGCAAATTGGAAGAAATACCTCTTGTTCAGTCCCCCCCCAAAAAAAC
>JAILIJ010000031.1 GCA_024695315.1 Bacteroidaceae bacterium | reverse complement strand
ATAAATTTTGGACACGGATAAAAATTAATATACATTTATTCGTTTTATTAGTTTTGAGCATGTATTTTTGCGGAGCATAAGAGATTATCAAAATAAAATAGTATGAATATAAATATAAGAAATAGAAGGAGAGATTTGTATGTTAATGTTTTGACGATATTGGTTCTTACGTTGACTTTCTTTACTTTCTATTTCTTTATGATTCAATCATCATTCGGTATTGATTTTAATAAAAGTATTAGCGGCTATGATAGGACGTATGTCATTCAAACATTTATAAAAAATGATATGATCAACACAAACAATAAAATATTGAATGATTTAAGGCATAATGATAAGGTTGAAGCTGTAACCGGATATTATAAAACTTCCACAAATTTTTTATGTATAGATAGAGGATTTGGATGTGTGAATAATGCTGAAGTATATTTAACCACAGCTGATAATATCAAGCTTTTTAATCCAGTTGTAGTTCGTGGAAAGATGGATTTTTTGAATTTTAATTCAAATAATATAGAATTGGTAGATAGTCCTGTTACTATTGTATCATCAGGAGATTCCTCTCAGTATAAATATAATATATTGAAGAAACCTAAAAAACGTGGTGTGATGATTTGTCGGTCCTTAGTGGAACGCATGTATGGTCATAATAAGTTTCCTTATGGAAGAATATTGGAGTGGTATGATGGAATGTTTTATAATAGAGAAAAAATTATTGCCATATATGAGGATTTTCCTCTTAATAGCACGCTGCCAAATGGTATTGTCTTACTTTCTGATAGTTATCCATTAGTTATAGAAAAACTCCCCTTTTATATTTTTGTTAAATTGAAGGAAATAGATAAAAAAAATAGTTTTCTTTTAGAAGTTGCAGATTATATGACTCACTATTTCCCTCAAGAGTCAAAGAAAATAGAGTATTTCGTAGACAATCCAAAGAATTATAAAAGCGATATGATAAGATATGATTCTGTGGAAAATGAAATTATAGCTTCGGCGTATGTTAATTTACAAGAAACATCATACTCAGCTTATCCTTTTGGAAATATGAAAGGAAATGAAACTTCTGGGTGGCTAAATCGTCCTGTGGCTCAGCTTTCTTTATATGCGGTTGTATTTGTGGTTTTGATGGCATTCTTTTGTTTGATGAATATAGCTTTGACAGAGATACCATCAAAAATGAAGAGTATAAATACGCGGTTCATCCTTGGAACTCCCAAATGGCAGATACACATGTCTATAATATTCAAGTATGTGAAATTGTCTTTGATATCTTTTGTAATAGTATTTTTACTTATAATAAGGATTGACGTTATGTCTGTTTTAGATGATTTTGTAATAACAAGTTTCAGCCTAAACCATAATGTTGAGATGGTTTTTGCTACATTCATTTTGGCTTTGTTACTAGGATTATTAGTTGGAATTTATGTTGCCAATTATTCGACTAAATCTCCTATGATATCCGTTTTGAAAGCAAAAGTAGGAATGGATCCTCAGAGTCGTAAATTGAGAAACTGGCTGTTACGTTGCCAGTTTGCTATGACATTTGCTATAGTAGCACTTATGTCTATGAGTTTTAATAGTACTTACAAAAATTTTATGAATAGCGTTAAGAATAATGCTGACCAGTATGTACTTCTTTTTCCGCGAATGTTTTATTTCTCTATTACTTGCTTTTTTATAATTGGCGTGACGATGATATGTATTATGATTATAGAACATAGATATATGATCAGAAGTCGTGCGATAAGGAAGGTTTTGGGCACATCAGAAGTGAGACTATTATTTATGGACATATCACATTATTTATGGCTTATTATAACATCGTTGCCTGTAGGACTCGCAATATGTGCCATATTCACGTGGGTGTGTTATACTTCTTTTAATCTCATGCTATCTTTTTCCGTAATGGTTATTGGATTTAGTATTATGATATTGACGTTTATAGTTATAATTCCTATAATCTTACACCATATAGTATCAAGTGAGGTAGATATTGCCAATTCCCTTAAAACAGAATAGGGTATTATCTGTTTTATTTATGTAAATTAAGAAAAATAGTTAAAAATGATACATTTAGAAAATATACGAAAGATTTTTCATTCTAAAACGTCAGATACGGTATCTTTACAAGATATCTGCCTTGATGTGAAGGATGGGGAATTTGTTGCAATTATGGGGCCTTCTGGTTCTGGTAAAACGACGCTTCTTAATATTCTAGGTCTTATAGATAGGCCATCCGAAGGCAGATATATACTTTGTGGAGAAGATACTACGAATATGTCAGATGCAGAGCGCACACGCTTTCGTCGTAAAAGATTAGGTTTCGTTTTTCAGTCATTTAATCTTATAGATGAACTTACGGTATATGAGAATGTTGAATTACCTTTGAAGTTACTCAATTACCCATCAAATGAGCGTAAGGAACTTGTAATGGGTATCTTACGAAAGATGGAAATTAGTCATAGGGCAGAGAACTATCCAAATGAAATATCAGGTGGACAGCAACAAAGGGTGGCATTTGCCCGGGCCGTAATTTCTAAACCAAAACTAATATTAGCAGACGAGCCTACAGGAAATCTAGATTCAAAGAATGGATTAGAAGCTATGCAACTGCTTTCCGAGATGCATAAAGCTGGAGCGACAATAGTTATGGTAACTCATAGCCAGCGAGATGCCTCGTTTGCAGATCGTATAGTGAATTTATTTGACGGTCGAGTTATTGAGCCAAAAGGCGATTTAGAGTATTCTTCTAAGTAGGAATACGCACTATTGTCGGTATGTTTATATTTCTATTTGGAAATTTGTATTCCAGCCATTAGTACCAGTAGGAAGTATCGAAATGCTTCCTCCACAAATATTCATGATTTGTCGGCATAGGCTAAGTCCTATTCCGTTACCAGCCTTTTTAGTAGTAAAGAAAGGGACGAATATTTCCTTTTGTTCCTCATTAGAAATAGAAGGCCCATTGTTACTTATTCTTATTCTACCCGGTGCCCCTTCATATTTAAAAGCATATAGAAGTAAGCGCGTTGCGCCTGCTTCTATGGCGTTTTTCATAATATTGGTAATGACTTGTCTTATAAGGTTTGGATCGACTGTTAGAACCATGTTTTCAGGCTCTACATTTATTTCCACGCTTATAGAATCAGGAATTATTCCAAGACTTACGATATTGTTGAGAAAATTCTTGATATTTATGACTTCTGTTTTTGGCTTCTGTAAAGACGAGAATTTTCGGTATCCATCTACAAAAGATATGAGTCCCTCAGAAGTGTCGTGTATGGCCTTTATTCCCTCGTAGAGGTCCGAATGCTGAATGTTCACATCTTCCATGAATGTATCACTAAGCGAAACTATAGGAGCAAGAGAATTCATAATTTCATGGGTGAGAATCCTTGTCAGTTTTTCCCACGAAGCCATTTCTATGCTTTGGCGTTGCTCTTGCATAATTTCAAGCATCTTATTGATAGTCTCTATTGCAGCTTGTTCGCCAGGAAAAACAGCTTTTTCTTTAGGAATTCTGTAGGAGAAATCACCATTATATATGGCTTCTAATGCCATGTTATACAATGACTCGTGATACATGTGCTGGTTGTGTTAGTTAAAGCTATTTAGTTTGTTGTAAATGGTTTGACGGCTAACGCCAAGCAATTCTGCCGCAAGCTTCATGTTTCCTCCGCATTTATCTATGGCGTTTCTAATGTGTTCGACTTCTATTTCTGCCAATGGGCGTATCTCCTGTTGCTTTTCAAATGCATTACGTATTGATTCCATCAGTTTCGTGTTGTCCCAAGGCTTTACAACAAAGTCGGAAGCGCCTGCTTTCACACCTCTTACGGCAAGTTCTATGTCTCCGTATGCGGTAAAAAGAATAACCGGAAGCTTAGGGTGTGACTTTTTGATTTTATCTAGCCAGAAGAGTCCTTCATTTCCCGTATTAAGTCCTAAGCTGAAATTCATGTCGAGAATGACAATGCTTATGTCCTGTTTTTCGAGCACTTGTAAACAGTTTTCGGGAGAGTCAAGAGTAATGACATTTTCAAACGTTTTTTTGAGCAGATATTTAAGAGATATGCGCACTCCCTCATTATCGTCAATCACAAGTATGGATTTATACATCATGGGTTAAAGGTCTTTATTATGGTGTTAGAAAATTATGATTCTCCAATTATTAGGACTGGAGAATCATAATATTTTTTATCTTATTTTACAGATATTTTCAAAGGATTTTTCACCTTCTTGGCAGTATCAGATAGATGAGCTTCCCACTTTGTGAGATTGTCGAAACCTGTGTTAGGGTTCTTGCTCCATCCTGTACCGAAGAAGTAAGTGTAGCCATCCTTGTAAGTGCCTATTCCAAGAGCGTGTCCAGTAGCTATGCCGTTGGCACGTTCCATAAATTTCACTTCAGATAATTTGCCTGGGTAGATAGTTCCTACATAAATCTTGCCCATCTGCTTTGCTAATTCTGCCTGATATTTCTTGTTGTAAACACTTGCGTCGCCAAGGTCCTCGTAGCCAACATATCCATTTTTCTGGCTAAGAACGTAAGCCGTAGGATTCTGTTTGTGTACTACTACTCCAGAAGCAATCTGTGGATTGCCAGTTAGACCGTCGAAACTAACAGAAACTTTGTTAAATTGACTTCCTGCATCGAGAGTGATAATGCGTGTCTCAACCACTTTTTGGTTGGCATAGTTGATTTCAGGGTAAGTAAGTTTTACTGTGAAACGAAGAGGACCTTTGTCAAGAATCTCATACTTTTTGTAACACTTAGGCATGCAAAGGCTTCCGTCTGCATTTACAAGTGCGTCAGCTCCACCTCCGAGTGTTGGGCCAACTGTGTAGCAGTCCATACCCTTGCCATGATCAATGTGGTAGCAGTAAGCGTTATATACTTGGTCTGCAAGGTCGTGATAGCCACGAGTATGAAGGTCTCTTGATACGTTACGCATTTCCTGATTCTGCTCGCTTGCATACCAATAGTCAAGCATCATCTCATCCGTACTTTTGTTGAAAAGGTCATAGCCAACGGCACCACCGTGTCCATATATACGATAAGCTACGCGATCATTTTCCCAACCGAACTCGTCGCCACGTTCAGTAAAAAGACGTCCTTTCGCTTTTGTGTCATATTGTTTTGGAGAACCAGTTGTAACGTAATATACAGATTTACCCTTAGCAGCTACTCCAACCTGGAAAATCAGTTTCCCGTCGTGAGTAATCTGGCTTGCAATTTCATTACCGTCAGCATCAGTTACGATAAATGACTGAGCATTATTAAGTTTTTTCTTAACGGCATCAAGACTTACTTCCACAACCTCGTTGGCACGTATCACGTCAGCGGGATTGCTGACTTTGACCGTTACCTTATCGGCAGCAAAGGATGATGCAGCATAGAATAGTGCAGAGAAAAATAATAACTTCTTCATAATTATTTTATTTAACTTATCTTTTATCGCTCCCCAATAACTCCTTTTTTTACTTCCCGCAAGTAAGGCTTTTGCCGAACTTGCGAAACTTGAGTTATTTTAGACTTTCTTTATACCAATCAAACAGTTTTTGAACTCCATCCTCGATTTCCACCTTGTGTGTCCATCCGAGAGAGTGAAGCTTGCTCACATCGATAAGTTTGCGCATTGTTCCGTCTGGCTTGCTTGAGTCGAATGCTACTTCGCCCTCGAATCCTACAGCCTTGACAACGAGTTCTGAGAGCTGACGGATAGTAAGCTCTTTGCCTGTACCTACGTTGATGTGGCAGTTGCGAATTTCACCGAGACTTGGAATGGCTCCACCACGACCAGCGCTATGGTTACGGTCAACAGCTCCGTCTGTGCTTGCGCCATAGTGAACAGATGAGTATTTCTCTATTCCTATTATGTCCTTGAAATCTACATTCAAGAGTACGTGTACAGAGGCATCTGCCATATCCTCGCTCCAGAGGAATTCGCGAAGTGGAGTACCAGTACCCCAAAGAGTTACCTTGTTGTTCTCAATTCCATACCAAGCGAGAACCTTAAGGATAGTAGCCTCGTCGCTTTCTCCGTTAACCTCATAGCGTACCTTCTCTCCGTTCTCAGGAATAGTAGCGCCTACAGGGCGGATTGTGAGGTCCTTACGTATTGACTTCCAATCGCCCTCGTGAATAAGTTTTGCGAGATAAACCTTACGCATCATGGCAGGCATCACGTGACTATTCTCAAGGTGGAAATTATCATTAGGGCCATAGAGATTTGTAGGCATAACAGCTATGTAGTTAGTGCCATACTGAAGATTATAGCTTTCGCACATCTTCAAACCTGCAATCTTAGCGATGGCATACTCTTCGTTAGTATATTCGAGCTCAGAAGTGAGGAGGCAATCCTCCTTCATTGGCTGTGGAGCATTTTTAGGATAGATACAAGTAGAACCGAGGAAGAGGAATTTCTTAACCCCGTGTGCATAAGCCTCCGAGAATACATTACATTGAATCTTCATGTTCATCATCATGAAGTCTGCTCTATAGAGGCTGTTAGCCATGATACCGCCAACGAAAGCTGCAGCAAGAACCACAGCATCTGGCTTTTCCTCATCGAAGAACTTCTTTACGGCAACCTGATCGGTAAGGTCAAGTTCCTTATGGCTACGACCAACAAGATTGTTATATCCGCGTGATTTCAAATTGTTCCATATTGCGGAACCTACAAGTCCATGGTGACCTGCAACATAGATTTTTGCACTTTTATCTAACATGATTATGCTATTTTAGTTTATTTCTTGCAAAGTTAATGAAATGATTTCCAAATTTTGCTTATTCTTGCAAAAACTTGCATGAATAAGTACAAAATGTTATTTGGATAGCAAAGTACTGCTTACATATTGATAATTGAAATTTCACAGAAGAGTTACGAAGGACATACGAAGGTAATACGAAGGTAATACGAAGGAGAATTGTGTAACAAAAAGAAAGTATTTTGCCGTGATGCGTTGACATTAAGTTTTTTGAAATTTGTACTTATACTTTTTAAACATATCGGACGCAAAATGTAGGAACAAATGAAAAAAAGTTACTATTTCTTGTTTAAATTTGTGCTGTTTGTTCGTTATATAAATGTATGACACAAGAAATATAAGTGTATGACACAAGAAGAATTCACAATAGAAGCAAGTATAATCAGGGCAAAGTCCGTAGCAATAGCTGAACGTTTTGGCTATCTCCAGGACGATGCCGAGGACATTGCGCAAGACGTGATGCTCAAACTGTGGTGTCTGCATGAGAGTATCAACGATGTACCTCACCTGAAAGCTTCGGTTACCATAACCACTCGACGTGTGTGTATCGACAGATGGCGTACGACACATTGTCTCACAGTTTTGGATGAATCCATGCCTGCAGTAGATGAAGATACGCAGCGCGACCACCTGGAATATGCAGAGTTGGAGCAGTGGATGAACGAACAGATAAACCTTCTGCCTTCAACGTCAGGCATCGTGTTGAGAATGCGACAACTGGAACAACGTGAACTTAGCGAGATTGCCGACATCTTAGGCATACGGCAGACATCCGTATCCACACTACTCTCACGGGCACGAAACGAATTGTTTAACAAACTAAAGAGGAGAAAAAACAATGAATAGACAGAATGACATACAAGAAATAGGCCAACTGCTTGGCAGGTTCATGTCTGGAGAGAGCAGTCTGGAAGAGGAACGTGCATTGGCTGAATACTTCCGCACTCATGAAGTGAGTGAAGAATGGCAGGAGTATAAAGAGATGTTCGCGCTATTCGATAGCGGTGAGGTGGATATTGAATTGGAAAACAATACGTCAGAACAACTTAACGGCATAGATGATGGGAAGATAAGGATGCTTCCCAAGGCAGTCAGGGAAAAGCCAAAGATAATTGCACTTCGATGGGGCTTTGTGGGTGTTGCAGCCAGCATTGCACTTCTAATTAGTTTCACTTTTTTTATCAACGACGAAGAACCAGCTAAAACTATAGTTGTAGCACAGCAGACAACAACTCAGCGTGATAGCATCAGTCTGCAGAAAAAGAAGAGTGATATGCTCCCTTCTATTCAGTACACCATGCCTATGCTGGCGGAAGTTGTCAAACCTAAGACTGTTGAGCAAACTGCAGCTTCACCCAAACAGATATCAGAAGATAAGCCGAGCGTGCCACGTAACGACGAGAAACAATATATGTACAAAGAAGAAGCCGTCGAAGCAAAGCTCATATATGCTTCTCATGAAATTACAGAAGACTCTGTTTATAAGGCTCCAGCACGCGTAGATGAGTTCATCAGGAATTTGGCAGCATATAATCATATAAAAGGTGAAGAACTAGATTGCAGCAGTAATAGTAACGATTCCACCATCATGAACACAGCCTACGTGTTCCCAGACAACTGTAAGATAAGACTATTCGACCGCATGCTGCAAGTTGCATGCTGGTATGATTACAAAAGTCCTGGCTATCAGCTGAGCATCTCTCAACAGCAACTGCTATTCTGTTTGGAAGACCATCGGCTCGGCATGAAATACTTATGGCTGGCTGAGCGCATCATCGGAGGCAGAATTATTCTCTTTGCCACTCACTCGCCGATTGATGTCAGTGTTTCGTTAGCTTGCTTTCAAGATTTTAAAGAAAAAATTACTCATACAAACAAAACATTTGAATTATGAAATACAATAGATTATTTTTAACCGCTATCATTGTTGCCCTGAGCGCAAGCATCAAGGCACAGGACTCCACACCTCAAGCAGTTAATTCAGTAAACATCCTTAACGAAGGATATAAGTATTGGTTTGGATATGAGACACCTGTCAAGGATGAAAAGACAGGACTGAATACTGTAAAATGGGGGAATACTGAAAACAAACACAAGAAAGGACGTGATGATAAGTGGGCAGAAAGCGTCATTACCACCGATCATACCCTCGGAACTCAGATTGGAGCAGATACTGACATTAGGGAAGACCGTCAACTTGTGCCGTTATCATGGGTGCTCACAGAAGAAAATAATGAGACGGTGCTGCATTGCTATCTGCAGATGCCTGCAGATGCCATCACTAATTTCTGGCTCGCTTCGGATGAAACGGCCATTGTAGACGCCGAGACGGGTGTGCAATATAGGGCGCGACGCTCTGAGCCCGACAACTGGGAACAGTATTTCTGTTTCAGAGCATCCAAAGACGAAATTGTTGATTTCCGTATCTACTTTCCACCACTGCGACCAGAAACACGTAAAGTCTATATCTATGGTGTGCCTAACTGGTGGCTGAATGGTGACCAGAAGTACGCTATCAACAGAGTTGATCATGATCGCGCAACAATGATGACATACGACAAGGCGCCACAGTTCCATAAACCGCAAATGATTCGTCAGGCTAACAATTACAATAAGGACAACAGTGAGTCGTGGGCTGAATATACTGATGTTCATCTAATCAAACCTTTGAAGCATGAAGCAATGGCGCTTTGGCTCACACCTGATGCTACCTATCTGGCTATTGCTCGTGAACAAAACTGGACACGCGAATATTTTTGCGAAGGGCCCAATGACATTCTGTTTGACAACAATGGGCATGTATTCAAGTTGAAGGAGGTGCAGGACTATCCTAATGGTAATATCTTCTGGGTAAGAGGCAACACTGGCGACTGGATTGCCTTTGTGAAAGTCTACGAGCCGTTGACACCAGACGTGGAGACCATTAACTACATCGTGCCTGAAGGTGAGCCTTTCAAGGCTTGGGGTGCCAACTGGAGTGGTACGACCATCTCCAATTTGAGCGTGGATGAACTGCGTAAGAATCAGTCACTATTCGAATACCATCCACGTGTGGTTGTAAAATAAACTGAAGATTTTCTTATGAAGTTTAATAAATAAGTTAGTTTTGTTACCCGGGAAAGGGCACAGGTCGCAGTGATTGCGTTCTGTGCTTTACCCGATAAAACTAAAAATATAATGAAAGCTATCATCACCATTCTTCTTGCCTTAGTTGCAATGGATGGGCAGGGGGAGATGGCTTCCATTATTCAATGAAAAATTCGATTAAGAGAGAGTCTCGCAAACACGTTTGCAGATCGCTGAACGAAATGCAATAATATATTCCTTACAACTTATAGAAATATACAGGTTTAGTTTAGTTCGTTTTATATAAAGATGACTAAACTAAACCTATTTCCAGATGCAAAATCATGAAAGGGAAAGGATTCTGTAATAAACGAACTGCTAATAGGACAACAGAGCAAATATAAGAAGCATGAAAACTATTACGAAGTTGAAAGTTGGAGAACGCGTTTTTATAGTTTTTCCCCCCTGTAAATACATAACATATAGAAGTTATCTTCAATAAATCACAAATCATAACTTGTAACTCGTAACTTTTTAGTAACTTTGCAGCCATATTGCAATAACAAATTTTATAATTCATACCACATAAGTTATGATTTATTTTTTCAGAACACCTTCGCAGAGTGTCATCGCAACAAGTGTTGATCATGAACTCTCTGCAGATGAGGTAAACGAGCTTTGCTGGCTGTATGGTGAAGCTCAAGTACTCAACGGACAAAAGCTTGACGGTTTCTTCGTAGGTCCTCGACGCGAGATGATTACTCCTTGGAGTACTAACGCTGTGGAGATTACTCAGAACATGAGCATCGCAGGCGTTAAGCGTATTGAGGAGTATTTCCCTGTAGAGAGTGAGGATGCTGAGCATGACCCTATGCTTCAGCGAATGTACAAGGGACTGGATCAGGATATCTTTACTGTTAACATCAAGCCTGCTCCTATCGTTCATATCGAGAACCTTGAGGAGTACAACGAGAAGGAAGGACTTGCTCTTTCTCCAGAAGAGATTGAATATCTTCACAAGGTGGAGGGGCAGCTCGGACGTAAGCTTACCGACTCAGAGGTGTTCGGTTTCGCTCAGATTAACTCAGAGCATTGCCGCCACAAGATTTTCGGCGGTACATTCATTATTGATGGTAAGGAAAAGGAATCTTCACTTTTCCAAATGATCAAGAAGACTACTCAGGAGAATCCTAATAAGATTCTTTCTGCATATAAAGATAATGTGGCATTCAGCCAGGGCCCTGTGGTTGAGCAGTTCGCTCCAAAGGATCATTCTACTTCTGACTATTTCGAAGTTAAGGATATTGAGTCTGTCATCTCTCTTAAGGCTGAGACTCACAACTTCCCAACTACCGTAGAGCCTTTCAATGGTGCCGCTACTGGTACAGGTGGTGAGATTCGTGACCGTATGGGTGGTGGTGTCGGTTCATGGCCTATAGCTGGTACTGCCGTTTACATGACTTCTTACCCACGTAATGGTGTTGCACCAAGCCAGCCTCACAGCTATGCTAAGTGGACTAAGTCTGACAAGGATGGCGACATCCGTCCATGGGAGGAGATTCTTCCTATCCGTAAGTGGCTCTATCAGACTCCAGAACAGATTCTTATTAAGGCATCAAATGGTGCTTCTGACTTCGGTAATAAGTTCGGACAGCCACTTATCTGTGGTTCTGTACTCACATTTGAACATGCTGAGAAGCAGGGCGACACAACTGAGCAGTATGGCTACGATAAAGTTATCATGCTTGCAGGTGGTGTAGGTTACGGTACTAAGCGTGACTGTCTCAAGGGTGAGCCTCAGAAGGGTAATAAGGTTGTCGTTGTAGGTGGTGATAACTACCGCATCGGTCTTGGTGGTGGTTCTGTATCATCT
This sequence comes from Bacteroidaceae bacterium, assembly GCA_024695315.1. Taxonomy (GTDB): domain Bacteria; phylum Bacteroidota; class Bacteroidia; order Bacteroidales; family Bacteroidaceae; genus Minthosoma. Next base: position 3,588 of record JAILIJ010000031.1, on the reverse strand, counting down.
GTAGATACTGGTCGCTACTCTTCTGGTATCGAGCTTAACGCAGTTCAGCGAGCAAACCCAGAGATGCAGAAGCGTGCCAGCAACCTTGTGCGTGCTCTCTGTGAGGAAGATGTCAACCCTGTTGTTTCTATCCACGACCACGGTTCAGCAGGTCACGTCAACTGTCTTTCTGAGCTTGTTGAGGAATGTGGTGGACTTATCGACATGACTAAGCTCCCAATTGGCGACCAGACATTATCTTCAAAGGAAATTATCGCTAACGAGTCACAGGAGCGTATGGGTCTCCTTATCGACGAGAAGCATATCGAGCATGTACGTAAGATTGCTGAGCGTGAGCGCGCTCCACTATACGTTGTAGGTGAGACTACTGGTGATGCTCACTTCGCATTCCAACAGGGTGATGGCGTTCGTCCATTCGATCTCGATGTGGCTCAGATGTTCGGTCACTCTCCAAAGACATACATGCGTGACGAGACTGTCGTTCGCAAATATGAGGATGCAACATATTCATTCAACGATATCGACAAGTACCTTGAGAATGTGCTCCAACTTGAGGCTGTAGCTTGTAAGGACTGGTTAACAAACAAGGTTGACCGTTCCGTAACAGGTAAGATAGCACGTCAGCAGTGTCAGGGTGAGATTCAGCTTCCACTTTCTGACTGTGGTGTAGTTGCTCTCGACTACCGCGGCACAAAGGGTATTGCTACAGCCATCGGTCATGCTCCACAGGCAGGTCTTGCTGACCCAGCTGCTGGTTCTGTACTTTCTGTAGCAGAGTCTCTCACAAACCTTGTTTGGGCTCCTCTTGCTGAAGGACTCGATTCTGTAAGTCTTTCTGCAAACTGGATGTGGCCATGCCGCTCACAGAAGGGTGAGGATGCACGTCTCTATGCAGGTGTTGAGGCTCTCTCAGACTTCTGCTGCGCACTTCAGGTTAATGTACCAACAGGTAAGGACTCTCTCTCTATGACTCAGAAGTATCCTGACGGAAGCAAGATTGTCAGCCCTGGTACTGTTATCGTATCTTCTGGTGGTGAGGTTAGCGACGTAAAGAAGGTGGTAAGCCCAGTACTCGTTAACGATAAGAACACTACTCTCTATCATATCGACTTCTCATTCGATACTCTTAAACTTGGTGGCTCAGCCTTTGCTCAGACACTTGGTAAGGTAGGTAGCGACGTTCCTACAGTTCAGAACCCAGAGTATTTCCGCGATGCGTTCCTCGCAGTTCAGGAACTTGTAAATAACGAGCTTCTCCTTGCTGGTCATGATATTAGTGCAGGTGGTCTTATCACAACTCTCCTCGAAATGACATTCGCAAATCAGAAGGGTGGTATCGAGGCTAACCTTGCAGGAATAGCTGAGAAGGACATCGTGAAGGTTCTCTTCGCTGAGAATCCAGGTGTTGTAATCCAGGTTGCAAACGATAAGAAGGAAGAGGTTGAGGCTATCCTTGAGAAGGCAGGTGTAGCATTCTCAGCTATAGGTACTCCATCTGACGATAGAAATATCACAGTTAAGAAGGATGGCAGCACTCGTACATTCGATATCGATGCTCTTCGTGAGATTTGGTACTCTACATCATATCGTCTCGACACAAAGCAGTCTTTCAATGGCATGGCTGCAGAGCGCTTCAAGAATTACAAGAATCAGCCTATCGAGCATAAGTTTAATGCAGACTTCACAGGTATGCTAAGCCAGTACGGCATCTCTGCTGACCGTCGTGAGCGAACAGGCATAAAGGCAGCTATTATCCGTGAGAAGGGTACAAATGGTGAGCGTGAAATGGCTTACTCACTCTATCTTGCAGGCTTCGACGTTAAGGATGTTATGATGACTGACCTCGTAAGTGGTCGTGAGACACTTGAGGATGTCAACATGATTGTCTTCTGTGGAGGTTTCTCTAACTCTGACGTCCTCGGTTCAGCTAAGGGATGGGCAGGTGCATTCCTCTTCAACCCTAAGGCTAAGGCTGCTCTCGACGCGTTCTACGCTCGTGAGGACACTCTATCACTCGGTATATGTAACGGTTGCCAGTTGATGATTGAGCTTGGTCTTGTGAAGAATGCAGAATGTGATAAGAAGTGCGCTGAGTCAGCTGATAATGCTTCATACCTCGTATGGTATAAGCATAACTACGCTCAGATGCTTCACAACGTATCTCATAAGTTTGAGTCTGAGTTCATCTCTCTCGCTATACCAGAGAATAAGAGCGTGATGTTTGGCAGTCTTTCTGGCAATAAGCTCGGTATCTGGGTGGCTCACGGAGAAGGAAACTTCAGTCTTCCAAAGGCAGAGAGCGAATACAACGTAATCGCTAAGTACAACTATTCAGGTTACCCAGCTAACCCTAACGGTTCTACTTACGACGTGGCAGGTCTCTGTTCTTCTGATGGCCGTCATCTCGCTATGATGCCACACCTTGAGCGTGCTATCTTCCCATGGCAGCAGGCTAATTACCCAGCAGACCGCCGTAAGGAAGAGGTCACTCCATGGATTGAGGCATTCGTAAATGCTCGCAAGTGGGTTGAGTCTAAAAAGAAGTAATTTATAGTTCTCTTTAGAACGATAATATATAAGGAAAGTGAGGCAATCAAATTGGTTGCCTCACTTTTTTTTATCTTTTATGCAAAAAGCAAAATGCTGACTTATTTTTGAAGGTAACCCCCTAAGTCAAGTTATGCAAAAACGAAATGTACTAATAAGACCACACGTTTACGACAAAATATGCCCCTCCGTTATGCAGAACATTTTATTCATTAAAGCAGAACAATTTCTTTATTCATACAGGGCAATTCTTGGCCTTTTGCGAAATATTTCTTGAAATCATTCAATGGTACGGTTGTACCATTCAATGGTATGACTGTATCATTGAGTGGTACAACCGTACCACAGTGTGATTTTGAAAAATCACTATGGTAATTGAAATAACTTATCCTGACTAATAGAAAAAAACTTGCTGAGTATTTGAAAAACTTATGCGCTAAAATCAAAGAATTATCATTAATTAAAAAGGACTCCTTTGGCATATAAGTGATGGTATTGACCTATAATAGCTGACGCGATGTAGTAACTTGGTTACACTTTGAGTAGTATAATCGTTAAATTTCATACCGAGATATGACTGCATACGAATAAATTGAGCAGTGTTTATGTCTGTTTAATGCTTGTTTAACGACCATTAAATGCTTGTTAAACAAACATTGCTTCCTTATTTTATATAGTTATCCTTAAAAAGACACATTTAAGGATGAAGTATCGTAATATGACAAGTGGTAATTTTTGCTTCTACTCAAACCAATTATCCCTGTCCATGCTGCGATAGCCTACTGCTTCGGCAATGTGGTGGCGTTTAATATTCTCACTCCCTTCCAAATCGGCTATGGTGCGTGCTACTTTGACGATACGGTCGTAGGCACGAGCAGAGAGATTTAGTCGCTTCATAGCGTCCCTAAGGATTGTTGTACATTCTGCATCAAGTGTTGCATACTTTTGCATGAGTGCTGATGTCATCTGGGCATTGCAATGAATGAGCTTCTGTTCCTTGAATCGTTCTTCTTGTATCTTACGTGCTTTGATGACCCTTTC
>JAILIJ010000001.1 GCA_024695315.1 Bacteroidaceae bacterium | reverse complement strand
ATCGACGAGAAAACGTTGATTGGATATGTTAGTCATAAGACGGGAACCGGCCATAGCGATTTCTCTGATCTTGAGGCTGAATATCTTGAGCCTTACGATGGATTGAGATGGAATAAGCCTGTTGTGGTGCTTACCAATAGGGGATGTTATAGTGCGACAAACGACTTTGTGAAATGTGTCAAAGGGGCTCCAAACGTTACAATTATGGGAACAAAGACTGGTGGAGGTTCTGGAATGCCTTTCCACAGTGAATTGCCTAACGGATGGTCTGTACGATATTCTGCGGTAGTATTCTATGATAAGAACAAGAAACATACTGAATTTGGCATAGAACCAGATGTGGAAATTGAGATGAGTGGTGCCGATATTATGGATAATAAGGATACTTTTATCGAAAAAGCTCGAGAATTTATAAAAAATATGACCACGGAATGAAAAATAATGGGGCAAAGAGTTGTTAGTTGAAAAAATATTACTACCTTTGCACTCGATTCCGAAAAGAATGCGCCTGTGGCGGAATTGGTAGACGCGTTAGACTTAGGATCTAATGTCTCGCGGCGTGCAGGTTCGAGTCCTGTCAGGCGCACCACTTTAGAACGCTAATCACAATTTGTGGTTAGCGTTTTTTTGCTATTATCGATAAACTACAGATTCCGAATAATGGATAATACGGAAACTTTTGTTTATTCTTTTATATTATGTTTGCTAATACTTTGTCTCTTAGCGCACATTCATGCGTAATATTTTATTCATCGAAGTAGAAAAATTCCTTTATTCCTACATGGCAATTCTAGGTCTATTGCGAAATAATTCTTGAAATCATTCAATGGTACGGTCGTATCACTCAATGGTACAGTCATACCATTCAATGGTACGACTGTACCATTGAATGATTCGGAAAAGTTCTTATGAATAATGGAACTATTCCTGCTGAACTTTACAAAAAAAGTTGCGCTCAAATGAAAGAATTATTCAGCATTAAAAGTCGCATCACTGCTTACATCTAAAAATGCCAACAGATCTTACATGCTTTATCACCGTTTGAACACCGCTCAAACACCGTTCAAACACTGCTCAAACAATTTGTGCATTTCGTTTTTGATAATTTAAGGGGAAAATCTAACGTTCATTTAACGGCCGTTTAACAAGCGTTAAACTACCGTTAAAGTATATCAATAAACGCGTCAGCAAAAATAAAATAGAGCGCCAGAAACACGCTCTGTTTCTGACGCTCAAAACACGTTCGTATGTTAAATAAAAAGCTATGCTATTAAAGTACTGCCTTGAAGCGAGCTATGAAGTCATCAGCTTCTGCTTTTGTGAGGCAGAGTGGTGGGAGCAGACGAAGTACGTTTGTACCTGCACATCCTGTGAAACAGTGTTGCTCCTTCACGAGGCGAGTACGTATCTCCTTGTATGGAACGTCGAGTTCAATACCTATCATAAGTCCATAGCCACGTACTTCTTTTACGTGAGGAAGATTCTCTTCTTTGATACGCTTGATGAGGTATGAGCCTACTTCTGCAGCATTCTCAACGAGTTTTTCACTTTCCATGATGTCGAGAACTGCTATTGCACCTGCACATGCAAGGTGGTTGCCGCCGAATGTTGTGCCTAACTGACCATATACTGGCTTGAACTTAGGAGCAATGAGAAGTCCTGACATTGGGAATCCGTTTGCTATACCCTTAGCAACTGTGATAAGGTCTGCCTTTATGCCAAAGTGCTGATGAGCGAAGAACTTACCAGAACGGCCGTAGCCACACTGTATTTCGTCGCAGATAAGTACTGTGTCGTACTTGTCGCAGAGTGCGCGTAGTCCCTGCATAAATTCCTTAGTGACAACACGTATGCCGCCGACACCCTGGATGCACTCTATGATAACTGCACATACATCACCCTTAGCAAGTTCTGCCTCCCATGCAGGAAGATCGTTGATAGGTAGATAAGTTACATGTCCGTTATCGTTTATTGGAGCAATAATCTTTGGATTGTTTGTTACCTCAACAGCAAGTGATGTTCTGCCGTGGAAAGCTTTTTCAAGAGAAAGAACTCTTGTACGTCCATTGTAGAATGAAGCGAGCTTGAGTGCATTCTCATTAGCTTCTGCACCTGAATTGATGAGGAAAAGCTGATAGTCATCATATCCAGAAGCTTTTCCAAGACGATGGGCAAGTTCCTTCTGAAGTGGGTTGATGACTGAGTTAGAATAGAAACCTAACTTGTTGAGTTGTTTTGTCATGGCCTCTACATAGTGAGGATGGCAGTGGCCAACGCTGATTACTGCGTGACCGCCATAGAGGTCAAGATATTCCTGGCCTTTGTCGTCCCATACATGACAGCCTTTGCCATGGTCAATGGCTATGTCGAATAGTGGATATACGTCAAATAGTTCCATAATATTGTTGATAGTGAAGAGTTAAGTGGGAGCGCTTATATTTTTATAATGATAAGCAAAGCACTTGCTGTTCACTTATTTTTTTGTTGATTATTTTTTAGAAAGCACTTGCCTTAAGTTTTAGACCTGCAGTCTCATCAATACCAAACATGATGTTCATATTCTGTACTGCTTGTCCTACCGCACCTTTGAGCAGATTGTCTATCATGCTTGTTACAACGACTTTGCGACCGAAGACTTCGGTGTGAACAAGAGCCTTGTTTGTATTTACAACCTGTTTGAGGTCGAGTGCTTTATCGCTATAATGTGTGAATGCTGCGCCTTTGAAGAAGTCCTTGTAGAGTGTTGCAATTTCCTCTGCCGTCTTTGCTTCGTTGAGGGTTACAACCTCAGTACAGAAGATGCCTCTTGCGAAGTCGCCACGGTAAGGAATAAAGTCAACTGTGATACCTTCTTTGTCGTATCCCTCTTCCAAAGTATCAATCACGCGTGGAGTGCCTTCAGGACGAAGCTCGTTGAGTGTTTGGCAAATCTCATGTATGTGCTGATGGTTGAACAACTTGTATACAGAGAAATTATTGTTGCGCCATGAGAAGTGAGTTGTTGCACCTGGCTTCTGACCAGCGCCTGTACTACCAGTTATAGCATTTACAGCTATGTCTTTTGTTAGCAGGCCAGCTTTGGCGAGTGGAAGGAGACCTTCTTGGATACATGTTGCAAAACAACCTGGGTTGGCAAGATGCTGACACTTAGCAATCTCATCATGATGGATTTCTGGAAGACCGTACACGTAATCGTGGTTGCCCTTTATTCGGAAGTCCTGTGCCAAGTCGATTATCTTCACGTTGGCAGGGATAGTGTGCTCTTTGAGAAAAGCTTCGCTCTTACCGTGTCCAAAGCAGAAATATACCACATCAACCTTGTCGAAAGGCATCTCGCTTGAAAACTCAAGTTCTGTTTCGCCTATGAGACCTTCATGAACATCATATATCTTGTTGCCTGCATTTGACTCGGAATTTGCGAATACAATTTCTACTTCTGGATGGTTAAGCAGGAGGCGAATGAGTTCACCTCCTGTGTAGCCTGCAGCACCTAAAATACCTACTTTTATCATATTATCTTTCCTCGTTTGGATGTGCGAGATAGTAAGCACGAAGTGCAGTACTTGTTACTTTGATGAATCCCTTAGCATCCTCTGAAGACCAAGCCTTAGCTGTCTCTCCATACTCTCCGAGCTTGTTCTTTACGAGGTCGTTAGGAGAATCAACGCCTACAGTCTGGAAGCATAGAGGGCGGAGCTCAAGAGTAACTTCACCTGTTACGTTGCGCTGTGAGCTTGTGAGCATAGCCTCGATATCTGGCATTACTGGCTCAAGATACTGTGACTCGTGGAGGAACATTCCGTACCAGTTAGAAACCTGATCCTTCCAATACTGCTGCCACTTTGAGAGTGTGTACTTCTCAAGGAATCGGTGAGCGCCGATGATAAGCATTGGTGCAGCAGCCTCAAATCCTACACGTCCCTTGATACCGATGATTGTGTCGCCTACGTGGCAGTCACGTCCGATGCCGTAAGCAGCTCCAATCTCTTCAACAGCCTGAATAGCTGCAATCTTATCCTCGTATTTCTTTCCGTTTACGGAGCATAATTCACCTTTGTCGAATCCGAGCTTTAGAATCTCTGGACCTTCTTTTGTAGGGTGCTTAAGATAAGCTGACTCTGGAAGTCCCTGAGTTGAGTCGAGGATTTCACCGCCGCAGATAGATGTGCCCCAGATACCTACATTATATGAATACTTCAACTTTGTGAAGTCTGCTGAGAAACCGTGTGCGTTCAGATAGTCTATTTCTTCCTGACGGCTGAGGTTACCATCGCGTGTGAGAGTGATGATTTCAACGCCTGGAGCCATAACGAGGAAAGTCATGTCGAAACGAATCTGGTCGTTGCCTGCACCTGTTGAACCGTGAGCGATGGCACTTGCACCGATTTCTTTTGCATAGCGTGCAATAGCTATGGCCTGGAAGATACGCTCTGAGCTAACAGAGATAGGGTAGCAGTTGTTACGAAGAACATTACCGAACACCATGTACTTGAGTGACTTTGCATAGTATTCCTGAGTAACGTCGAGAGTTACATATTTTGTAGCACCGAGCTTGTATGCGTTCTCCTCGTTGGTTTTCAGCTGCTCAGCAGAGAAACCACCTGTGTTTGCGCATGCAGCATATACTTCATAACCTTTTTCTTTTGCAAGATACATTACTGTGTATGATGTATCAAGACCGCCGCTGAAAGCAACGACAACTTTCTTCTTTTCAGCCATAATATATTGTATTTTCTTTTTTTCAGTATTCTTTCGCAAGTTGATTTCTATGGAGTGCTATTTTCTTTATTTCGATAACTTTCTTTATTGCGACTCCATATATAGATTAGCTCTGCGAATCTTAAATTATTTTATTACATAAAGCCTCTCTTTACCAAATCCTTCATTATTTCCTGGAAGATGTCGATTGGTGTTGGTTCGCCCTTATGCTTTTCTGGATCGTAAAGCATACCTGTGCAGATACAGAATTTACGATTTTTCATTTCTAGTATAGGATGATTTACGCATCCTTGGCAGCTACGCCAGAAAGCCTCGTCGTCGGTGAGCTGGTTGAAGCTTACTGGTACATATCCAAGTGCGGTGTTCATCTTCATGACGGCGTCGCCACTTGTGAGGGAGAAAATCTTAGCGTGTGGCCATCTTACACGTGCAAGAGTGAAAGTATGGTCCTTGATTCTCTTTGATATGTTACGTCCTTGGTAGTCAGGATGTACAATAAGTCCTGATGTTGTGACGTATTGTTTGTTACCCCATGTCTCGATGTAGCTGAATCCGGCGAATGTGTCTCCCAATTCGCCTTGTCTGCTTGGATCGAGTGCAAGTACAGCCTTGCCTTCTTTCATTTTTGTTGCAACATATTCATGTGTACGCTCAGCGATTCCTGTTCCTCGCTTTTTTGCTGCAATTCTGATTGTCTCAAGTATCAAGTCAACGTACTTCTCGTGACTTGCATCGGCAACTATTACGTTAATTCCGTCTTCGTATAACATTGTTTTATAACCTTGACCCTGGATATACAGGTACTATTGTCCTTAAATTTGCTTCTAAAATATTTCTGTCGTAACCTTCTTCGAGTGCCAGCATAATGGTGTCATCACCGGCTATGGTTCCTATCACTTCTGCAAAGTGTGCATTATCGATGTCCAGTGCTAATCCGCTTGCGTATCCGGGGCGTGTTTTGATAACAGCAAGATTGCCTGTGTATCGTATGCTCATGAATCCGTTTCTTACAGCTGTGCCGGCAACATGATGCTCTCGTACTCTTTGATAATATTGATTTGTCGGCAACATATATATAGATTTTCCTTGTGGGGAATTTCCTTTTACCACTTTTAGCAGTTTCAGGTCTCTGGATAATGTTGCCTGTGTCAGTTTATGCCCGAGTTCAGCCAGAACGGACAGTAGTTCTTCCTGACTGCCTATCTCTTTATCAGATATGATATCTTTTATTATGTCAAGTCTTGATTGTCTTGCGGTCATAAATTGTATATTTATTCAATTCGACTGCAAATATACAGCATTTTATTCATACTTGCATACAGTTTTATGAATAAAAATGCAAAATACATGTAAATTTTTATAAAAAATGCATAAATGATGCATTTTGATGCGCCATTTATGCATTTTCTATCTGCAAGTGGATAATTTTTACATGTAGGTTCACATAGGGTAAACGTAGGGTTGACGAAGAAAAAACGGGCTTTCTCCTTATATATATAGCTTTTGTTTACTTCTTATGAAAACTCTAATGTGAAATGTATCATAAAGAAATAATCTAAAGCTCCGTTTCACCCTCTATGAAATCTTCGACGAACATATTTTCCCCATCAAAGACAGCATAGGTGAAAAGGGTCATCCATTCACCTAATATTATTATTCTTGACGAATTGCTTACTTGTAGGTCCAGCTCGATGTGTCTATGTCCGAAAAGGAAATAGTTGATTGTTGGATGATTCTTAAGGTAATCCTTTGCGTAAAGTACAAGTCCTTCCTTATCTTCGCCCTGGTATGGTTCTTCGCCATTGTCTGGAGCACTTTCGTATCCAACAATCTTTGTAGCATTCTCAAACTCACGCTTTTCATCCACGTTTCCGCCTTTACGCTTCAAGCGGCTGTGCTTTGCCCAGTTGAGGCCGAAATTCATGAAAGGATCTGGATGTATATGCTTTACTATTTTCTTGAGTATTCTGCTTTTGAAACATGAAAACATAAACTGTGTCTTCCAGTTATGGTCACGATAGTCCAAGCCGTCTCCGTGTGCAAGATAAAACTCCTTTCCACATATCTCTACGGTACAAGGTTCACGGTGCAGTATTACTCCACATTCCTTAACCAGATAGTCATCCATCCATTGGTCGTGGTTACCTGTGAAATAGTGCACATCAACCCCCATATCAGTTAGTTCTGATATTTTGCCGAGAAATCTTGTAAATCCACGTGGCACAACCTCTTTGTATTCAAACCAGAAGTCAAACATGTCGCCAAGCATATATATGGCTTCAGCCTTATGCTTGATTTTATCGAGAAAATTCACGAGTCGACGTTCTTGAGTACGCTGGTGCTTTATTGCTCGGCTTCCAAGATGTGCATCGCTGATGAAATAGAAGTTCTTCATAATGCAGTAGATAATGAGTAAAACAATCGTGAAATATTACATGAATCCGAGGTCAAGTTTTGCCTCTTCTGTCATCATGTCTTTTGTCCATTCAGGTTCGAAAACTACTTCTATATTAGCGGTTTTAACGCCGTGGATAGTTGTGAGTTTTTGATTGATATCCTCAAGTATGAAATCAGCAGCAGGACAGTTTGGTGCTGTGAATGTCATGTCTATATTTATGTCATAGATGTCTTCGCCCTCAGGTTCAGCAGAGTCAACGACCTCAATCTTGTAAATCATTCCAAGGTCGTATACGTTGACTGGTATTTCTGGGTCAAAGACAGTTTTTAGTCTTTCAATTGTCTGGTCTTCTATAGTGCTTTTTTCTATCATAATTAATATCCCCATTTCCATATTATGGTGCCATCTGTCTTGGGGTGTATGGCTTGATTAGCCCCGAATGCTTCTTGTCTTGTTTGTTTCTCCCTCGGGGAATAGGAGAGTTGTGTTATAATATTCCGTTTTCTGCGAAGGAGTAATAATCTCCGTCCGCAACGATAACGTGATCAATAAGTCTTATGTTCATTGTCTGTCCGACAAGTTTGACTTTTTTAGTCAGGTCTTTGTCTGCCGTGCTGGGTCTTAGGTTTCCACTTGGGTGGTTGTGAACCAATATGAAACATGTTGCGTTGGCCAATATTGCATGACGCATAATTATTCGTGGGTCGACGGCTGTTTCTGTTATTCCACCTTGGCTTAGATGGACGCATTTTATTAGTCGGGCATCGTTGTTGAGAAGAAGGGCCCAACACTCTTCGTGGTTGAGATTCTGTATTCTCGGATACATGTATTCGTATGCCACTTTCCCGTCAGTTATCTGTTTTAGACTATTAGCCTTTTCTTCGAGTCTTCTTCGTCCAATCTCTGCGGCAGCCATGATGCTGATGGCCTTAGCTTCGCCTATACCCTTGTATTGCATGAGCTCTTCGATAGTCATCTTGGAAAGTGTCATGAGTTTATCTTCACAGTCACGCATTATTTCTTGCATGAGTTCTACGGCCGTTTTGTCTGTTGTACCGCCTCCGATTATTATTGCAAGGAGTTCTGGGACCGTCAAGGCTTCAGGACCTTTAAGAAGAAGTTTCTCTCTGGGCCTTTCCGATTCTGATAGCTCCTTAATTGTGGAGTGTTTGTATGGCCTCTCCATTACAACATCGTTGAAGGGCTTGAAGTTTTTGTGTATCATAGTTTTTGCGTTTTGAGATTCAGGTTTGATAGGTTACAGACTTTTGTTAGTCGTAGAAATTCTTTTCGAAGGCTGCAAATTCGCTTTTCCCAAGCACACATCTTAGCCACCATGCTTTTAGGAATCCGAGTCCATATCCCATAAGTTGTACGAAAGCAGCTTGGACGCTCAGCAGACCAATTTTTACGTTTTTGTTTACTATGCTTGAGTCAAGGAATATGAGTAAAGCATACAGAACGATTGGTGTGAGCGGAACCCACCATAATGATAGGCATGGATATTCGTTTCTGCAGTCTGCACAGCCGTAATATGTGGCGCCAAGGACTATCGTGAGAAGTAATAGGAATATCACTCCCACGGTAAATATCATTGGCAACATGTGAACAAGTTTCATGGTGCCAGGGTGACGTTTCTCCAGATTGATTCTCGCTATGCCTGAGTTGAAAACTTGTTTGAAGAATTTACCTATGTCGGTACGTCTCTTGTGCCATACCCATGCTTCGGGGAATAGTCTGCAAGAGTATCCGTTTTCGAATATTCTGTAACTGAAGTCTATATCTTCTCCGAAACGCATCTTCGAAAATCCGTTGAGTGCGTTGTAGACGGCACGTTTCATACCCATATTGAATGAGCGAGGGTAGAACTTATCCAATTTCTTTTTTCCGCCGCGTATGCCGCCTGTGGTGAAGAAAGATGTCATGGAGTAGCTTATTGCTTTTTGAATGTCGGTAAACGACTCATGAGCAGCGTCTGGACCTCCGAAAGCATCGCAAGGGTTGTCTGTCAGTTCTTTATTTATTGCTGCCAAATAACCTTCTGGAATCACACAGTCAGAATCGAGAATTAGGACATATTCACCTGATGCCTTTTCTACTCCAAAGTTACGTGCAGGTCCTGGACCTCCGTTCTCTTTTACGAAATAGTGAAGTGTGAAACTATCTGTATATTTGTCGCAAACGTCCTTACAGGTTTTTGTTGAACCGTCTTCCACAACTATGACCTCGAAATCCTTTATGCTTTGATTCTGTAGGCTTTCGAGAAGTTCATCGACTTCGTCTGGTCGATTGTAGACGGGTATTATTATAGAATATTTCATTATTCGAAGTATAGTGTCAAAACTATCATTTTACTTCTTCCGCTATTTAGCGAATTGGTATATATCATCTTTGTTTGGTCGGTAAGGTCTGTTCGATTTTTCTCTATTATATTGCTGAGACCGTAACAGAACTTTATCTCTGGGATGAATTTGAACCATGGGGCGTAAAAGTCGCATCCCATACCTGCTTCGAGGAAGCAATCGAAACGTTTCAGAAAGATTTCTTTCTGTTTTTTTATCGTTAGATCTATGACAGGATTGATACCTGCCATGAAATAAGGACGATAATTATTGAAACGTTCTGCGCTGAATTTTATGTCGAGCGGTAGTGACATATATGTCGATTTGAGGTTCAAATATGTCCTATCCTTATTTGCTGCATTTCTGAATATTAAGTTTTTGGTTCCAAAATGCATAGTCGGAATAAGTCTTAGGGCCAAATGTTTGGTTAGGTACATTTCGCCAAGTATTCCTACGCTGAATCCTGGTTCGTAATTCGGTTGTTCGGCGAACCATTGGTTGCCGTTTTCGTCCGTGTACCCATTGTGTTGAAATTCGATATCCTGAAGGTTGACACCCATCAGAAAACCGTAGTGGAATCGTCTTTGGTCAATGTATGGACGGTTCATAACCTTTCTTGTCTGTGCCACAGTTTTGAACTGTGAAACTGACAAAAAACATATCATAAATGTTATAAAGGTTGCAATATGTAACTGTCTGTTTGATATCATTGACTATTTAAACGAGAAAAGTTCGGATTTATTTTGTTGAGTAATCTCTTTACCGTAACTTTGTGCAAAGTTAATAAATAAAAGTGAAGAAAAACAAGTTGAGTAGGATAAAATGAGTTGACTTTTATAAGTTGAACTCACTAAGAGAGTATAATGAGTGGCGTGTGAGGCTACTTTGATATGAATACTGAATGGTTTTTAAGCTGAGTTTTGGACAGAAATGTGTGAACTTACTGGCTTAAATATTCATAAATACAAAGATTTATACACGAGGAAATTTCGTATACTCATAATCTTATCCTTGACTTCACACCAAACACAACAAGTTTATTATGAAACTGACAGTTATTGGCGCTGGTAACATGGGCGGCGCGCTCATCCACGGATGGGCAAAGAGTGGAAAAGTAGAAAGTATTACTATCTCTGACAAGAACGAGGCTCTTCTTGCTAGTTTTAAGGAGAAGTATCCATCAATTACAACTACAACAGATAATGTGGCTGCTGTTAAAGGGGCTGATATTGTTGTGGTTGTGGTTAAACCATGGCTTATGCCACTCGTTTTGGGAGAAATTAAGGATTCACTTGATTTTGAGAAGCAGATTATCGTGAGTGATGCTGCTAATTTCACAACTGACAAGCTTGCTGAGACATTTGGAGTTCAGGCTGGACAGTTCTTCTATGTTATTCCTAATATCGCAGCTGAGTTCGGCGCAAGTATGAGTTTTATTGCTAAGGGACAGACTGCTTCACAGGAAAGCCTTGATGCTGTTAAAGCTCTTTACGACATCGCTGGAGACACACTCGTTGTTACTGAGAATCTTGTTGGTCCTGGTATGATGATGGCTTCTTGTGGTATTGCTTATGTTATGCGTTATATCCGCGCTCAGATGGAAGGCGGATGTGAAATGGGATTCTATCCTAAGCAGGCTCTTCAGATTGCTCTTCAGACTATGCAGGGAGCCGTTAGCCTTCTTAAGGAGACTGGATGGCACCCAGAGGAGGCTATCGATAAGGTTACTACTCCTGGAGGTGTGACAATTAAGGGTCTTAATGAACTTGATCATGCTGGTTTTAATTCTGCTGTCATTCGTTCGTTGAAGGCTGGTCTTAAATAAAGAGCTATCTTCCGACTAGTATTTTTTTGCGAGAGATTCTGTAAATTAAATGATTGAATATTTGTAATCTACGTAAAAAATACGGGAACATATAAGTTTTTCCCCCGATTTTAGAATTGGCTAAAGTCGGGGGATTTTATTGACTCTATTCCCAGCTCGACTTACCATTAAAAAACATGTTTGAATTCAAAATACTTAAAAGCGTTTTAGTTTATACAAAAACATAATTGCCGTCTTCAGTCATGTTGCAAATAATCTTTTACCTTTATATTAACCCAAAAGCTAATAGTAAGTAAATATTCAAAAATTGAAATATTATGATAGAAACAATTAAAGGATTCTTTGTCTTTTTGTCAAATATAATATCTCGAAGGAATTACGAACCGTTGACGAAGGTAATACGAAGGTAATACGAAGCATTCCGGAAGTATCAAAATGTAAATAGCCTAACTCCTTTGCAAACGAGTAAATTTTTACCACTTTCATAACCAAAAATAGGAATACGAATAACATGATTATTCGTACTCCATTCTATTTATTTGTATAAGACTTTTACTTACTGATTTTTTATATTTGTTACATTTAACAATTATCCGTTTTGCCTTTTTCTTACAAAATAATGGCTTATTTGTGTCCATTTTTATCATTTATTAACATTTGTAACTAAAAAAACACGTTAAAAATTTTGAAGCATCGAAAAAAAAATATACCTTTGCCATATATATCTCAGGCAATTGTACAAATTCAGGTGAGCAAGTATGTTAAAATAAAGGGGCTTTATTATATTTATTATTAGGAATTAAAAAAAACTGTAGCTTTTGGCGCAGTATATATGGTTGAAATGAAAAAGAATAATATTTACCTAAGAGTCAAACTGTTGATGATGTTTGTTTTATCATCATGTTATACCTATGCTGCAGGTATTTTGGTTGACGACATTTATTACTCGTTTAATTATATGAGCAAGGCTGCTACTGTTGTTGCTCATGCAAATAGCGGTGGGTATACAGATGATGTGGTAATTCCTTCAACTGTGACATATAATGGAACAACGTTTACGGTGTTGTATATTGGTCAGAATGCTTTTAATTCGTGTACTGGATTGACATCTGTTTCTATTCCGGAGACTGTCATAAATATCGGAAATAAAGCCTTTCAAGGTTGTACTTCTTTGAAAACTGTAAATATTCCTTCGAATCTTACGACTATAGGTATATATACGTTTGATGGATGTAGTAGTTTGACTAATATCGAAGGGTTGACAAGTTCGAGTGTTACCTCAATTAAGAGTTATGCTTTTAATGGTTGCACAAGTTTGACAACATTGGAATTTCCAAGTTCACTTGTTTCAATAGGAAGTTATGCGTATTTTGATGCTGGTTCTGATATACGTTCTTTAGATCTCCCAGAATCACTAGAGACTATTGGCGCTTACGCTTTCTGTAAGGTGCATCCAGAACAGATAGTCATACCTGCATCTGTAAAGAATATTGGTGAGTATCCTTTTTCTGTAAATCGATGCACATCAATTACCGTAGATGAGGATAATGCAGTCTATGACTCACGTAATAATTGTAATGCTATCGTAAATAGATGGACAAATGAACTTTTATTGGGATGCTATAATACTACCATACCTGATGACGTGGTAAGCATAGCATCTTTCGCATTCTCAGGATGTAGCGGATTAACAACTGTAAATATTCCTGA
This sequence comes from Bacteroidaceae bacterium, assembly GCA_024695315.1. Taxonomy (GTDB): domain Bacteria; phylum Bacteroidota; class Bacteroidia; order Bacteroidales; family Bacteroidaceae; genus Minthosoma. Next base: position 5,371 of record JAILIJ010000001.1, on the reverse strand, counting down.
ATCTGTGACAAAAATATCAGGAAGTGCTTTTTATGATTGTTCTTCTTTGGCAAACGTTACAATCAACGGTAAAATATCTACTTTAGAGCAAGCTACATTCTATAATTCTATTATCTCAAATTTACAATTACCAAACAGTTTGAAGGTTATAAATAACAATTCTCTTCACATATCTTCTTTGTCAAATTTGGTTATTCCTGAAGGAGTGTATTATTTAGATAATGAATGTTTATTTGCCAACTATGACTCAAAAATTGATACTATAACTTTTCCAACTACTTTGGAATATATAGGCGCTAAAGCTTTGAACCTAAATGGGGAACTGTCAAATCTCATCTGTCTGTCTGATGTCCCTGGATATACGGATTCTGATGCTTTCAGTTCTATAAAAGTAAGTTCTGTATATCTTTGGGTTCGTTCTGAATATTATGATAATTATAAGTCAACATATCCATGGAGTTCTTTTAGATATATAAATGTCATAGAGGATGTGACAGACGTGAAGTTGACGGCTAATAGCAATTGTGTTGAGGTAGGAGATGTCTTGACTTTAACATCAACTGTTACACCAACGGATGCGACAATAAAGGATCTTGTTTGGACATCGTCTGACGAGTCTGTAGCTACAGTTAATAATGGAGTGGTGACTGCGGTAGGAGAAGGAGAAGTTTGCATACGTGCTACTGCAACTGATGGAACTGGTGTATATGGCGAATATGAAATCAATGTGACTAGTACAGTTGCTGATGTAGCATCTATAGCACTTGTGGACGGAGAGACATATAGCTCTTCTGAATATAGAAAAGCTGAAGTCTTAACATATACGCGTACATTTAATAATACTAAATGGCAGGCTCTGTATGTGCCATTCGCTATGTCATACGATGATTGGGCTGACGACTTTACACTCGCTAAATTGAATGCCGTACGTATGTATGATACTGACGATGACGATGAACTTGATGTTACGGAGATGGAACTAGTGAAGATTAAGTCTGGTACTCTATATCCTAACCATCCTTATTTCATTAAGGCGAATACAACTGGAAGTAAGACTATAACAGTAAATGATGTGCTTGTATATCCTTCTGTTGTGGATTCCGTTACTTGCTCTTCTGTTGAGACTAATTATATTTTCAAAGGAACTTATAGCGGGGTTGACGGTACAGAAATGGTGGAGCGTAAATACTATGCTCTCTCTGGAGGTACATTCTGCTACACAACAGATACAGACGCTTCTTTAGCTCCATTTAGATGGTATTTCGAGATTGTGTCAAAGGGTTCGCAGCTTGTCGACGGCACAACAGCAAATGGTAATATCCGTATTGTTATAGACGGTGAAGAGTTGGATGAGGATGCAACAGATATAACTTCGCTTAGAACTTCCGAAAATATAGATTCAGGTTCAGTTTTCTCTTTGGATGGACGAGTAGTAAGCCAAGACGGAGATATTTCATCTTTACTTCCTGGAATATATATTAAAAACAATAAGAAATTCGTTGTAAGATAATATTGTACTGGCCGTTATCATTAAGGTAACGGCCAATTTTATATCTTGTTAGTTCCTGTAAAAAGATGTGTAAAAATATTTTTAGAAACTTACTTAACCTTAAAGAATTGACTTTTTAATTCAATCTAAAATGAAAAAATCGGATAAATTGTTACAAAAAAACACGTTAATATGTTAAATGAAAGAGATATGTTATTTTTTGTGAAATTTAATATTTAACTTTGCGTTGTATTTGAGAAGGATGGAGTGCATAATATGAATTTGAATATATAGATAACTATATGTTGTCTTATATTTTGATACAAATTGTAGACGATAGAAAACTTTATTTTGAACAGAATATAAAAGGTAACAATATTTATATCACTAATTATTTATAATGAAAAAAAATTACTTTGTGATTGCAGCAGTATTTGCCGTTGCTACATATGCGGTTGCTTCTACTTCGCTGCTTATTGGTAATGTGTCTGATGTTAATGGGGCGGAAGAAAATTCTGCAACTACAACCATCAGAAAAAGCGTTTCTTCTAAAGATATTACGGATGTAACATCTAATTATCTTAATAATCCATCATTTGAAAATGATGATATTAATAAATTGAGTACTGATGCTACTCGTACGGGAGCTTATGTTGCAAAGTCTGTAGACGGATGGACAATATCTGGCTCGTATGGCGTTAGCGATATTATGGTAGATGCTACTACTGTAACTGATAATAACTTTGGTGACCCAGGTACTCCTTCTGATGGCTCACAGATGTATTATATACGTAACGCATGGGCTACAACAACAGCTTCTATTCTTCAGACTGTGGCATTGCCTGCTGGTAAGTATAAATTATCTGTAGACAATAAGGCTGTGACAAATGGATCAAGTACAGCTACTCTTGTTGCTGGAACAGAATCTGTATCAATCACAAATGTCACTTCTATGCCTTCGGAATGGGCTACAACAGAAGTTGAGTTTGAACTTGCTGAAGCTGCCTCTATTTCTATAGGTGTTAAGATTAACTATATCAATTCTTCCGGCCTATCTCTCATCCTAGATAATTTCCGTCTATATAGCATCCCTAACGACTATGTAGAACCAGAAGACCCTACAGAATCTGAGGTGAGTTCATATACAGAGGGAGTGATAACACAGGATTTCGTGTCTGAGGCTGAAATGAAGAAAGATCTTCTTCAAATGTTGGCAGACTTCACACCTTATATGGTTAACAACTGGTATAATTGCCAGGCTACAAATAGCATAAATGAAGATTGCGGATACTTCCTTGGAGAAAATTCTGGAGGCAACAACGAACAGGGAGTTCGTCATAATGCAGACTTCTCTATGATATGCGCATTCCTCGTTAAATATGCTCAGCCAGCAGGTATAAATCTTCCTACAGGTATCACGTATACTCAACTTGAAGAAATGGCTAAGAAGTCACTTGTCTTCGCATATTCAACCCACAAGGCAAACAAGTTAAAGGTATGTTCTGGAAATAACTACTGGGGCTCTACATCAACAAGTAATTACACTTGGGAGTCAAGCCTTTGGGCTATGTCCGTAGCTTACTCAGCATTCTTCCAGTGGGACAACCTTACTACTGCTCAAAAAGGTTACATTGAAGCTATGATGAAAGCAGAATGTAACTATGAGCTCTACCGCTCTATACCAACAGGCTATTCAGATGATACTAAAGCAGAGGAAAATGGCTGGGAGGCAGATATCCTTGCAGCTACACTTGGACTTTTCCCTAATGACAATCTTGCAAGTTCTTGGTTCGACCGTATGCGCGTGTTCGCCATCAATTCATACTCACACTCATCCGACATAAACAATAACACAGTTGTGGATTCTTGGTATGACAATAAGACTATTGCTGACCTTTACGTAGGCCAAAACCTATATTACGACTACACACTTCAGAACCATAGACTTTTCCATACTTCATACCAGAATGTAGTACAGCAGGAACTTGGTGAGGCAGCCCTTGCACTCAAGATGTTCCAGAAAGACATCAACGGAAAAGAAGTATGGAAGAGCAATTCACTTATGCACCACAACCAAGAGGTTATGGACTCTGTGCTCAACTGGCTCGCTCTAACAGATGGCGAACTTGCTATGCCAAACGGTAATGACTGGTCACTCTTCCTATATGACCAAATTACATCATATTCAACTCTCGCTTGCTTCCTCCGCGACCCTAATGCACTCATGCTTGAGAACCTCGCATACAAGTATATCAAGGCTCGCCAGAAGACAACAGAAGACGGATCATGGTTGCTTCGTGCCGATGTCGGTTCACGCCGTATGGGTGTAGAGGCTCACCGCGTAATGATGACTTATCTCATGCACGAATACGCTTCTACAGCCGATCTTACTCCAACAAACTGGGAGGACTTCCGCGCTGCACATTCAGAGGCAAAACTTATCAAATGTCAGAATATCGTCCGTGCATTTACAGACAAACGTTTCACAACTTTCTCTTGGAGCAAAGGACTTGGTAGTTATACAGGCTATTTCGCATCAAATTCTGTAGATAAGAACAAGATTATCGTTCCTTACCGTGCAAATAACACAGGTAATATAATCGGTTGGTATGAGGTAAGTGGTAAGAGCACAAATGCCACTCCTGTAGTTTCAGGTATCTACCAGCTTAAAGGCGATGGATACGTAATGAATGGAGAATTAAATACAAACTCTTCTACACTCAATAACCGTTTTGCAATCTACTCAACTCCTTCTAACGCCATTATCTACCTCGACTACGTAACAGCTAATAGCGGGGCAACAATAACAGCAGAGAAGGGTGGTCTGCTTGCTATCTCTACAGATGAACTTACAAAGCTCAAGCGCACACTCTATTATGGTGCTACTACAACTGACGGCACAACTTCTATAAACCACAAGCAGCTTGATGGCGCAACATTCACAAATATCTCTTCTGATTGGGTAAATATCGATAATGAACTTGGTGTTATTGGCGATAACGGAAAGAAGATAGCATTCGGCGACCGTGGTGCAAATAATTCAATCTACACATCTAAGCTCTATCCTATGTATAGCAATACAAGCCGTACAGTTAACAGCGGCGATGTAGTTGATGCTCGCAACCTTGTATACTATAGCCTAGTTGATGCCAACCAGACAGCTCAGTATGCTTCAGCCTTGAAGTCTATCAAGAGTCTCCTTCCAACTGGATGGAATGGCGTTATAGCTCCAGATGCTGACGCACCATATTTCTTGGTAAGTAATTTCAAAGGCTCTTCAAATACTGCAACAGTCAAGAATCTTGCATATAACGATGCTGCTCCTATATTCTATGAAGAGACTGCAGTAAATAATAATGCTTCAACCGTTACATTTACAGCCGCTCAGAACAACTCCGTAGCTCAGCCACTCCGCGTGTTCATCACAGGCTCAAATGTAACAGCAAAACTCGATAACGACTCAGCAGTTTACGTTACAGCAACGGCAGCCACAACTATTAAGGTGGCAATCGACTCAAAATCTTTGACAAAGACACTTAGCACAGGAGAAACAGTTAAGGTTTATCTTACTACAAATGGAGCAATAAAATCAGAGACAACAGAACTGCCAGAGACAGAAGAATCTGATTATACAGGATGGATTGTAAATCCTTCATTCGACGGAAATAGTTCATACGGATGGACAGGAGGACCTACTGTTGATTATAATTGTGCAGAAAAGTGGAATACGACATTCAATATTTATCAGACAATAAAAGGTCTTCCAGCAGGACAGTACCTTCTTACATGCCAGGGCTTTTATCGTTCAGGAGGCTATAACAACGCTGCAACTACCCGTAAAGCAGGAACAGAGGTTATGAATGCCATTCTTTATGCAAACGA
>JAILIJ010000006.1 GCA_024695315.1 Bacteroidaceae bacterium | reverse complement strand
AAGAGTGCGTCGACCTCCATAGTCAAGTAGGCATCTTGATTTTGGAATTCCTACAGCCTCAAGGTCTGCTAGCATCATTTCTGGCTCGTTATATTCCTTAGACGAGTTATCGCCGCTTATCAGTACGCTGTCTATTTTTCTGGCTTTGTATAGTTCGGCTACGGCATCTATTCGACGGGTATAGTATTCATTTTCGCTGCCAAGTAAGGTGTATTTATTTGTGCCTAAGAGAAGGGCTACCGAGCGTCTTGGTACTTTGTTTATATCGGCAAAGTGCAGTTCCTGGGTGCTGTAGGAATTCCAAAATCAAGATGCCTACTTGACTATGGAGGTCGACGCACTCTTGACTCCGTAATCCGCGCAAGAGATGTCTTTGGAAAAAACAAATACATCATCGTTTCCCAAGAATTTCATAATCGCAGAGCACTCTACATAGCCCTTCACAACGATATTGACGCGGTTGCCTATGATGCCATTTACCCTATTTACAAGAAAAGTATCAAAGTCAAGGTTCGCGAGATGTTCGCAAGGGTAAAAGTCGTTGCCGACATCATCTTAGGAGTGAAGCCTCATTTCACCACATAAGTCCCCTATTCCTTATTTTTCAGCTTACATATCATCTGAGTCATATTTCCCATAGGGCAAAATACGCACCATGTTCGAGGACGATAAACTATTGTAAGGATAATTCCCACTATAAGGGAAGTCAACATTATGCCATATAGTCCAAAGGCAAACTGAGCCTTCCAAGGTTCCACTTCCGTAGGATAAGCCCATCCCCAAGGCACATTAAAGGTCCACAACAGATGTATGGTCTCCGACAAGGAACGTGCTCCGTCAGCCACCTGAACTGTGATATAAATCATCTGTACGAAGAAGAACATGAAAAAGGCGAAAAATAAATTACGGAACCATTTTGAGGAAAGCCACCTTGGGGCAACCTTACCCCTTGACCATCCCAGCGTGTTACCTATCTGCAGAAACAGTTGTCCTCGTCCGCAATATGTATTACAATACCCTTTTGTTCCCCCAAAGATAGCCATCAGCAGAGGAATCATAAAACAGATTATACCGAGCCATGCAAACACAATATTGAAAAATCCCAATGTGAAATATGTCCCAGATACTATCCACATATAATCACTCCATTTCTTTTTCCTTTTCATACATTTTCGATTTTATGCATTACACCTGCAGGACATGCTTTTACACATAATCCACATCCTACACACTTATCCCTATCCACTACAGCATAGCACCCTTTATGGATATGTATCGCCTCACGAGGGCACACATTCATGCACACGCCGCACGCCACACATCTATCCTCTTCTGACTCAGCCCTAAAACGATATTTCTTATTCTGTATCATTTACTCTTAAATTTATAAGTTCACTAAAAAATTAATTCTTATTTCCAAAGGCACAAAATTCAAGGCTTTTAATTGTCAAACTCTTAATTCTTAACTCTTAATTTCCCCAAATTTTTCTCCTTGCAACCTAGTTGCAATAGATTCACCATACCTTTGCAGCATAAAAATTAAAGAAAAAAATATGACACACGAACATTTTCATGAACATGAGCACGCCCACGAGTGCTGCTCACACGACCATCACTCACATGGCGTATCTTCCCACGGGGAGCACGTGCACAGTCACGGAAGCTCATGTGGCTGCCATAGCCATAGTCATGACCACCACCATCACCACCACGAAGAAGGCGGAATGAAATCCAAGATCCTTCTTATTGTCGCCACAGTCATACTACTCATAGCCGCGGTAATAGTTGAGAAAAACTTCCAGCTTGCTAACTGGCAACTCCTACTTATCTACCTCGTGCCCTATCTACTTATCGGACATGACACCCTAAAAGAAGCCGCAGAAGGAATATTTGCTGGAGAGGTATTCGACGAAAACTTCCTCATGTCCATCGCCACCATAGGCGCATTATGTATCGGATTCCTCCCTGGAGCAGAACACCAATTTCCGGAAGCCGTATTTGTCATGCTCTTCTTCCAGGTAGGCGAACTCTTCGAAGGCTATGCCGAAGGCAAAAGCCGCGATAGCATTTCCAATCTTATGGATATCCGCCCTGATGTAGCTTACGTGTTACGTGAGGGCACCATAAGCGAGGTAAGGCCAGAAACGGTAAGCGTTGGCGAGACTATAATCGTCAAAGCTGGTGACAAAATACCTCTTGACGGAGTCGTTATTGAGGGAAATAGTTCGCTTAATACCGTAGCCCTTACCGGAGAGAGTTTGCCTAAAGACGTCAAAGAGGAAGACGAAGTCATCTCTGGCTGTATCAATCTCTCAGGCGTCATCAAAGTACGCACGACAAAGACCTTTGGCGAGAGTACCGTCTCCAAGATTATAAACCTTGTAGAAAGCGCTACAGAGCATAAATCTAAGAACGAAGCCTTTATAACAAAATTCGCCAGAATATACACTCCAATAGTAGTATATGCCGCCCTTGCACTCGCCATTCTACCTCCATTCTTCGTCGACGGCGGTTACTGGAACGCATTTCCAACATGGCTCTACCGTTCGCTCATGTTCCTTGTAGTCTCCTGCCCTTGCGCCCTTGTCATAAGCGTACCGCTAACATTCTTTGGCGGAATAGGAGGAGCCTCTCGTGAAGGCATCCTTATCAAGGGGAGCAACTATATTGACATACTCGCCAACCTAAGCACCATAGTGTTTGACAAGACCGGCACTCTAACCCATGGACAGTTTGCCGTAGAATCCGTCCATCCCGAAGCAGGCCACGACAATCATCTTCTCCATCTTGCCGCCCACGTAGAACATTTTTCCACACATCCCATAGCAGCAGCCCTTCGTGACGCCTTCCCCAACGAAGCAGAAGACGGTTGCCAGATAAGCGATGTTGAAGAAATAGCAGGCCAAGGCATCAGAGCCAAAGTCAACGGCCAAATAGTATGTGTCGGTAATACCAAGATGATGGAAACTATCGGAACCAAATGGAAAGATAGCAATCACCCAGGAACAATCATACACGTAGCCATAGAAGGCGAATATGCTGGACACATAATCATCAGCGACAAGATAAAAGCCGATAGTGCCCAAGCCATAGCCGAACTTAAATCTCTCGGAGTGAGAAAGACAATAATGCTTACCGGCGACCGCAAAGCCGTTGGCGAACATGTTGCCAAAACTCTTGACCTCGACGAATACCATGCAGAACTTCTACCTACCGACAAAGTGGAACATGTAGAACACCTGCTAAAAGCCAAATCGTCCGACCAGAACCTCGCTTTCGTTGGCGATGGTATAAATGATGCCCCTGTCCTTGCCCGTGCAGATGTAGGCATAGCAATGGGTGGCTTAGGAAGCGACGCCGCCATAGAAGCCGCAGATGTAGTTCTTATGGATGACAATCCGCGCAAGATAGCTTCAGCTATTCAGATTGCCAGAAGAACCATAAGAATAGCACACCAAAATGTATGGTTTGCCATCGGAATTAAAGTGGCTGTGCTCCTCCTTGCCACCTTTGGCTTAGCAACTATGTGGATGGCCGTCTTTGCCGATGTAGGCGTTACCGTCTTGGCCGTACTCAACGCTATGCGAGCCCTCAAGAGGAAAAACTATTCTCATAACTAATAGTATATAAGAAACAGATTCTACCGAAGGACAATCTCTTACAAAATATTTAAACTTATTCGGCCTTGGCTTTGACCAAGGCCGAACATTTTTTATGGTCATACCGAAGGAAAAAGTATTGATACAATATCTGCAAAACCATCCTACGGTCTACTGCCAGGAACCTACGATCCCGTCTAGCAATATTTTTCTTTCATTAAAAATTGTCCATGTGAACCTCAAAGAAAGCCTTTGGGTGCATGCAAACAGGGCAAACCTCAGGAGCCTTAGTACCCACAACGATATGTCCACAGTTGCGGCATTCCCAAACCTTAACCTCACTCTTCTCAAATACCTGAGCAGTCTCCACATTCTTCAAGAGAGCACGGTAACGCTCCTCGTGGCGCTTCTCGATAGCAGCCACCATACGGAATTTAGCAGCCAAAGCCTTGAATCCCTCAGCCTCTGCAGTCTGAGCAAAACTCTCATACATATCAGTCCACTCATAATTCTCTCCTTCTGCAGCAGCTTCCAAATTCTGAGCAGTATCTCCAATACCATTAAGCTCCTTAAACCAAAGTTTAGCGTGCTCCTTTTCATTATCTGCTGTCTTCTGGAAAAGTTCAGCAATCTGCTCCATTCCCTCCTTCTTAGCAACAGAAGCAAAATATGTGTATTTATTACGTGCCTGGCTTTCACCTGCGAAAGCTGCCTCAAGATTCTTCTCTGTCTGTGTTCCTGCGTACTTATTATTTGTTGTAGCCATATAAATTTTACTCTCCATAACTCCCTACTATGGGAGGATGCCTAAGAGCGTCTGCATCTTTGTTAGTTTTTACTGTGAGTTCCCATATAATGTTTAACGTAACTCATACCATTTATCTTGTTTGACATTGCAAAGATATGACTTTAAGAATAATAAACAAGAGATAATTAAAGAAAATGAATGGTAAATTTCAGAACCAATCACACTTTTCTTACTCTTCTTTCTCATATTTACCATCCAAACTCGTACATTTGCACTTGCAAAATCGTAGAGAATTAAGAGTTGTACTACAAATGGCAAGAGCTGAACCGCTTGACGGGAACCAACAATTCATAAATATTCAACAATTCATAAACTCACAGCTCAACAATTCATAGTATCAAAAACATAATAACTCAAAAACTCAAAATATAGAACTTTCATAATTCAAAATCTCAACAATGGAAATATCTGAATTATCAAAAATATACCAGAGCGTATGCGAAGCGCCAGGTGGTGATGGACTCAACATAGTATTTATGCCGGACTTGTTTGAACAAGACCCCGACAATATGATTCCGCACGTCCATACCTTCTATGAAATAATATGGTTCTGGGATGGCGAAGGCAAACATACGGTAGACTTTCAGGACTACGAACTCGAGGCCAACTCCATGTTCTTCCTATCACCAGGCCAAGTCCATCATTTTGACGGTAAGACACGTCACCGAGGTGTCACAATAAAATTCTGCACCAATTTTCTCAAGGACGAGCAAGCCGACGAGGACATATTTATAAAATATAATGTATTCAACGCCTTCGACTCCTCTCCCTACTGCGTCATCGAGAACACAGAGATTGTCGAGGAACTCAAACTCATAATCCAAAAGATGCTTGACGAGCACAACAACATGAGAGCCTTTGGTCATACCGACATGCTGCGTTCACTTGTCAAGATATTTCTCATCAACGTACAGCGCTACGGCAACCGTCGTGGTTCGCTTCCCCTCGATTCTGTAAAGCCTTCCCACAGACTCTTTGTCATGTTCCGAAAACTGGTTGAGACACATTTCATTTCCATGCACACAGTCAAAGAGTATGCCGACAATCTGAACGTCTCCACAAAGACCCTCAGCAACAGCGTGCAGGAATGTGCCAGCAAATCTCCCCTCACATTCATCAACGACAGAATAATTCTCGAAGCCAAACGAATGCTCCGTTACACCGACCTTATGGTCAAAGAAATTGCCTTCCGTCTTGGCTACGAAGACCCATCATATTTTGTTAAATTCTATAAGAGGCAGACAGGCTACCTACCTTCAGAATTTCGAGAAATGGTCAATCTTAACTCTAAAAAAATCATCTCAAAAGATATTAACTTTTCTGAGCCGGGGCCCTGCAAAGAGTAGAGCCCCCAAAAGCCTTAGGAAATCCCAGGAAACTTAGGAAACCTAAAATATATAGGAAACTATAGAAATCTCAGAAAATCTAAAAAATCCCAGAAGTCCTAGCCCCCTTGGCTTTTTATTAAAAAAAATAAAGATCATTTCACAATGACCTTTATTTCAATTAACTTAATAGTTAATCATCGCATTTAATCTTTACCTATTCATATTATTTGCATTGTCCCTTCTAATTTCATGTATAGCCTTAAATCCGTCTTAGATGAAACCATCTTAGATAAAAAGCCATCTTTTTATCAAAACAACCCTTTCGTTGTTCTGATGCCACAAAGTAACACTTTTTTTCTGTCACTTCAAAATATTTCTCAAACTTTTTTCAATTATTTTGAAAAAAAAATCAAAAAAACACAAAAAGATTAGTCATCATTAAGAAATTCGGCAAGTTCCTCAGCCACGTTGTCATAAACATACTCCTTTTTCATAGCCCATGTAGAAGCAAATACAGAACCATAGATACGAGTAGTAGAAAGCTTTGCAACCACTTTCTTAGATGAACTTTCAATAATAGTAAATGTTCCTGCGGCAAATCCCTTTACATTATTATTTATAGCAGGCTTAAAAGTGCCATAGCTAAACAAATTGAGTTTATAGACCACGATATAATCAGCCATCGACTTATCCATTACGGCCGTAATCCTATCGCTCTCCTCATTAAAACTCTCTGTAAAGCTCGCTTCCGCCATAGGAATATCCTTTCCCTTATTAGCCACCCATGTGCCGCCCATCTTCTTGAGGAAATCATCCTCCTTAACCACCTGATTTGTCTCAGCATCATAAATTAGGAAATCTGAATAGTCATACTCCATAAAGATGCGTACCCCTAATTTATTAAGAGCAGCAACAGATCCCGATTCAAGAGTAATATGCTTAGCTGCAAATCCCAGCGTACAAACCATAGCCAAGAGTGCAAAAGAAAAGATTCGTTTCATAAGTTTCTTCGTTTATAAAATTATTAATCTAAGTTTCACGCAAAGTTATTTTCTTTTATCCAAGTATCCAAAGAATAAATCTTATTTTATGTTAATGGAAAATATAAAATCATTTAATCTTCTTTCTGACCATTTTCGGAATTTTAATAAAGAACACAAAAAAAGAAGGTACCGGAAATCCGATACCTTCTCCATATATTTAGTAAAAACGATTACTTATTCGTCAATTACTTTACGAGAACCTTCTTAACAGAACCGTCAGCGTACTTAACGATGTTAATACCCTGCTTCATACCGTTAACGCGAGCACCAGAGATTGAGTAAACAGCAACCTCAGCAGCAGACTCATCGTTTGGCTCAACAGCCTCAACACCTGTAGTATAGTCCCAATCTGTGTTGTCACCAGCCTTAACCATAGTGAGAGTGAAGTTATCAGCAGAGAACCAAGTACCTGTGAATGCCTTACGATCTGTTGGAGAGAGGAATACGCTATCTGTAGAAACACCTACTGTAAGAACGTGATTTGTAACTGTGATTTCAACTGAGTTGTTGAACCAACCACGACCAGTACCGTTATTTGCGCTGAATACGCTCCATGTAGCCTCATCAACACCCTCTGGGCAAGTTGTGTTACCACCATTGTTCTCAGCAACGATATCAAAGATAGAACCAGTCTCAGCATTCTCGATACCATACTTAGCCATCAAGACATCAGCAGCAGCCATCCAAATCTCACCGTAAGAGTCAGTCTTTGACTGAGCCTCACCTTCGAGATCAGTAGCATTGATATACTTATTAGGAGTCTGAACGAGAACAGCATCGCTAATTACGTTAGTAGCAGTAGCATCAAGAACAAGGTTACCATTTTCGTCCTTTACAGGAGCTGCTGTAGAAGCGAAGAGGTAAGCACCAGTTTGTGAGTTACGCATGATGTTAGAGATCTTATATGTACCGTTAGGAACATTGAGAGTCTGGTAAGCAGAGTAGCGAAGAGCACCAGCTGTACCGTTCCAAGAATCGAGGTAACGGTTAGAAGAAACACCGTCAACACCCTGACCAGTAGCAGTATTAGTATTACCAACAAGCTTGTGGAATGTCCATCCTGTCTCAGCCTCAACATTAGGGTTAGTCATGTAGATAGTCATGTCAGTATTGTCAGCAATAGCAGTTTCCTTAATCTCAGCTGTGTTTACAGCGTCAGCAATCCAAGCAACCTCAGCAGCAAGAACTGTCTCATCCTTAGTGAATGTAGCGAGATCCTTAGCTATTCCGTCAAGTGTCTCAGTAAGAACAGCCTTAGCCTCAGCAGTAGCAACTGTATTAAGAACTTCCTGAGCATTTACAACAGCTGGAAGAAGAGTATTTAAATAGTACTGAAGAACCTTAGTATAAGAAGCTGTCTCAGTATAAGTAGCCTCAGCAGAACCAAGATAGTTAACTGTAGTAGTTACTACATCAGTTGCAAGAGTCTTAGCGTAGCTTGAGTAAGCCTCAGCAGCGAGAGAATCCTGGAGAGTCTTAAGAGTACCAGCAGTAACAGCCTTATAGTCAGCCTCAGAAGCAACAGCAGCAGCTATAGCAACATTGAGAGTGTCAATATTCTTGTCTGACTGATATCTTTCGATAGCAGCTTTCAAAGCAGCCTTATCAGCAGCATAGTGCATTGTATCAGCCTGTTCCTGAACAGCAACGAGCTTAGCAGCAATTACAGAAGCAATCTCTTCCTCAGTGGCCTCACCAAGATACTTGAGAATTACATGTGAGAGGCAGAACCATCCTACAGAACCTTCACCTGAGAATGTAGAACCAGCACCAATCTTAAGTTTACCGTCAACAACGATTACCTCATCTGTAGTAAGAGTAGACCATGTTCCATCATTATTATCAGACCATGCCTCATTATCGAGGTTAGCAGAAACAGCTGTAGCATATGAACTTGTAGCGTACATGTGCTGATCTGCAAGACAGCCACTCTGAGTGATAAGGTCACCACTTACAGTGTACTTACCGTTTGGAATATCCTTAAGTTCCTGATAAACCTCATGGTATCCAGCCTTACCGCTATCCCAAAGGTTCCAGCAGATACGTCCCTGAGCATAGTTGAGACGCTGGTCACCAGAAGTCACAGTACCCTTATTCCAGCCCTCTGATGTAGCATCACTTGGAGCTGTACCAGCAGTATAATCTGCTACATTTGGATATTCTGCAACACCATCACTATAAGTAGGAACAGCAGTAGAGATACAGAACTCAGGACTTGACACGAGGAATGTGAAGTCAGCTGGAGCCTCCTGGCTAATATAATATGCTCTTGTAGCTTCATTCAAAGCATCAATCTGAGCTGCGATCTCTGAGGAAGTACCTCCCATAATAGCGTTATTTGCAGCACTGATAGCATTATAATATTCATCATATCCAGGATAATTTAATCCTAAAGCAATATCAGCTTTTTCAACAAGTGTCTGAAGAGTAGTTATATTTGCAACAACAGCCTTAACTCTTTCTACATAAGCAGCTAAATCCTTAAGAAGTGGTTCACACTCTTCATCTTCAGCATCAGATATTGCAGATTCATAATAACCAAGGCTATCATATATCTCCTCATAAACAGCTTTAGCTGTTTGGTTGTTGATTCCTGCTTCAGTAAGAACTTCTTGAATTCTTTCATAATATGCTGATGCCTCACTCTCTACGACCTCCTTATAATCAGCCTCATCAGTCTTATAAAGTCGGATGTCATCAATCCAAAGGAATGGGTTTGAGCCAGAACCACCATCAGACTGATATCCAAACTGGATAGTAAATGTTGAAGTAGGAGTAAATTCAATAACGTGCTCTTCCCAATTAGCAGCATTAAGTCCTTCAGAATCCTCAAATACATCCTTACCACAAGTAACCTTACAGAGGTTCTTATATTTAGTATTTGACTTTGATCCTTCAGCATTTGAATTAAAAATACGGTATACAAGAGCGTACTTTGCACATGGGAGTGTTACTTCCTGTGAATAAGCAGCCCATCCTCCCCATCCTGCACGGAGGAAGAGAGCACCCTTATTTGCTTCAGCGTCACCATCATTTTCATCTGAATTGTCAGCTAAAACAGGCTTAGTTGGTACAACCATCCATGTGTCACCATTATCTGCAATAGGAATAGCAGTTTCGCCAAGATCATAAGGAATTGATCCGAAATAAACCCACTCACAGCTTGATTCGTTACCTGTATTGAGTGTCCAACCTTTAATTTTTCCTAAGAAGCCATTATAAGCATAACTATCTGTAGAACGACTCCAAGTTCCATTGCCCTCATCTGCTGTAATAGCACGAGCATACAATGTACCATCGGCAGTCATCCAGTTCCAAGAACGAGCAGACATTTTAGCCTTTTCTTCAAGATTAGTAATATCAGCTTTTGGCTGGCCATCAGATGTAAAAGTGATATCCTCGTCGAAACCAGGATTTTGCAACAAATTAGTTACATCTGTGTATTCACTATAGTCCTCGAATTGGATATCCTGAGCCATAGTTGGCAGAGCAGCAAACGAGCATGCTCCTAATAACATGTAAAGTTTGTTCATAAGAAAATGATTTAATAGTAAAAGATACTTTTAATTTGTTTTCTGAAGTGCAAATGAAATGAAAAATCCTGATTTGACAAACTTTTTATCAATTTTTTATCGTTTTTAACTCTAAAAAAGGTCTAATTTGTTATTTTTTGTCTATTATGTGTTACTGTCTTTTTGATTTTTTGCGATTCAATTGACATATTTCGAGGGATTGAGGGAGGGAGAGAGTGAAAAATGGAGAATGAAGAATGGCCATCCGGAACAAGGGACCTTTCGTTTTCTCCCCAGCTCCTGATTATACTTATCATAAAAAACAAAAAAAGTGCGTCGAATTGGACGTACTTTTCTACCCCACCTCCTTCGGCAACGCTTCGTATTACCTTCGTAACAGCTTCGAATTTCTTTGCTGATGAGTATAGATTTCGTGTGTTTGAAATTTTAACTCACCCCCTAATGAATTCGAGGCTTGAAACGCACCGTCAGATGAATACTCAAAGATTACATTTTTATGACGTTTTTGCAAATTTTCGCCCCCTCAAAAAGCACTTTAACATAACTTTTAACATTTTAACATTTTCGATACGAAGCACTGTAATCTCGGCATTACAATGGGAATGGTGCAACATGTGGGAGTTATCGTAAAGAGTGAAGAGTGAAGAGTGAAAAATGAAGAGTGAAGAGTGAAGAGTGAAGAGTGAAGAATGAAGAATGAAGAGTGAAGAGTGAAGAGTGAAGAGTGAAGAGTGAAGAGTGAAGAATGGCCATCCGTAACAAGGGGCCATTGGGGACAG
>JAILIJ010000317.1 GCA_024695315.1 Bacteroidaceae bacterium | reverse complement strand
GGATAAGAATGGTAATGTAGTTACTACTCGATTGAATGAATAACAATATTGCTACTGCCACAAACTGTTCATCATATTCAGAATACAAGGATTCGGTAATATCCTCTTTCTGCATCTTGCTGATTTCTTCCTCAAGAATAGATTGTGCCTGTCCAGTCTGGTCTACATGAATATACATTCCATTGCCAGCTTTTGCAATATTTTGTCCTATTTCTTCATTCAATCGAGTAGTAACTACATTACCATTCTTATCCTTTTTGTAACCACCTATATTTAATGGAATCAATCCACCTTCTCTAGTACCTACAGAAAGAACAAAAATTTTGATGCCTTTATCCCTGGCTAATTTAGCTGCTTCAATAGCTCCTTCCTCATTATCCTCGGCATCAGTTATCAAAATAAGTGCTCTACCAACTGCTTTATTGTTAGAAAAACCAGCAATTGCCCTAGTAATAGCCTCACTAAGATTAGTTCCTTGAATAGAAATTGTTGCAGGAGACAACTGATCCATGAACATTTTCGCACTTACATAATCTGTTGTCATAGGAAGAAGAGTTATAGCCGAACCGGCAAATGCAACTAATCCAACCTTATCCTCTTCGAATTGTTCTGTAAGTTTATCAAGAATCATCTTAGATTTATCCAAACGACTCGGACTTACATCCTTACAGAGCATAGAATTACTCACATCTACAGCCATCATAACTTCTATTCCTGACCTCTTCACCTCCTCATTACGTGTTCCATACTGAGGACGTGCCATCAAGAAAATAACTAATGCCAAAGCTATCATGATAAGAACAAACTTAAAATGACGACGCGCATTGGAAACGTCAGGCATTAGACTAGCCAACAACTCAGGATCACCAAATTTACGTAAATTCTTTTTCATCCTATACTGGAGAAATACGTATATAGATGTGAACAGAGGAATCAGCAGTAATAAATATAAGTATGTTGAATTAGCGAATCTAAACATAGTGATTTTTATTCATTAAACTTTACCTATTAAGGCAATCTCTTTAATACAAGATAACGTATGATAATCTCAAGGAGCAGAACAATTAACGCTGCAAGAGCGAAAGGTTCGAATAATTCAGACCTTTGACTATAATGTTTAACGCTAAATTTAGTTCTTTCAAGTTTATCAATATCTTGATAAATTGCTTGAAGTTCCGCATTCTTTTGAGCTCTATAATACATACCACCGGTCATATTAGAGATTTTGTTCATAGTTGCTTCATCAATCTCGACAGGCAACATAACTGTTCCACCCGTAGGAACAGGATAAGGAGCCATTCCATTACGACCAATACCAATGGTATAGATACGAATCTTGTATTTTTTTGCTATTTCTGCAGATGTAATAGGTGAAATTTCGCCAGAATTATTTACACCATCAGTAAGAAGAATAACAACCTTTGACTTTGCCTTGCTGTCTTTCAGACGCAAAATGGAGTTCATGATACCATCACCGATAGCAGTTCCATCTTCTATAACCCCTTTCATGGCCATATTACCATCAACAGCATTATAAAGATTCATCAATACATTATGATCTGTCGTCGGTGGACATTGCGTATATGCATCTCCTGCAAAAATCGTAAGACCTATATTATCATTTGGTCGTTTCTCAATAAACTGCTGAGCTATTTCCTTGAGCGCTTCTACACGATTTGGTTTAAAATCCTGAGCCAACATACTAGTTGAAACATCAACAGCAAGCATAATGTCAATACCTTCAACATCAGTATTACTCCAATCATGCTTAGATTGAGGACGCGCCAATATGCATACAACAAGAACCATAAGAATGACTCTCAGCACAAAAGGCATGTGAATCAGATACAATCTAAAACTCTTTGGTGTATAGCGGTACTTACTTGTCTCTGGCACCTTCATTGAAGGCAAACTCTTCTTGTACCGAAGCACATACCAAATAATATATGGTAACAGAGCAACAAGTAAAATAAAAAATACCGGATTCTTAAAAAACATCTGATTAATTCTTTTTTACAAATTTATAAACTACGTATAACATCTACTTACATGCTTTTATAACATCAGATAGAACATTCTATACATCAGATAGCCGAATACAGCAAGCAGAACAATAGATGATAATAATACAAGGCTTATAAGAATAAACTTAGTCTCCTTTGAACGCTTTTCTTCAACAACAATTTCCTCAGGCTGAGGTTTAACCTCTTCTTCCACCTTTGTCTGATTGATATATTCGATTGCGTACACAAGGTTTCTGTCATTCTCATTAACCAAGGTACTATATTTAGCAAACTTAACAAGATCAGCAGTCTGGAACAGTTCTCGCAATTCACCAATAGCCTCTTGATCATTAATTTGCTCAAGCTGCTGTATGATTTCATAAGAAGTCATCTCTGTAGCGTTAAAGCCATAACGTTCCTTAATATATTGTCTTAACGTGTCTGTAAGTTTAGTATAATATTCCTTTGAATCTTCACTTTGCCAAATTTTTTCTTCCTTGATCTTTTCGATCTTCTTCATTGCAGCCTTATGTGGAGCTATATGTTGCTTCAATTTTATTCGCTTTATGATAGGTTTATTATCCTTAAGTCTTATTCCTACATAAAGAAGAATTGCTGTAATTATAACAACAATAAACGAAAGCCAAATCATTAGTATCCATTCATTTGCATCGAAAGGCGGACTCATCACATCTTTATTGCCAAAAATTTTCTCTGGATGTAATGTATCCACATCAAATGTAATGACTTTTAATGCTAAATTCTTTGCCTTAAAGACTTTATTGTCAACCTTTACCTGCATGGGAGGAATGAAATACAATGCTGTATCAAAGGATGTTACATAATACTTTTTCTTTAGTATCATGCGTTTGCCATCGTTTATAAATTGAGTATCAGGGCGAGCACAAGAGAGGTACTCTATGCCTGGAACAATCATTTGGAGTGAGTCATAGATTGGTAACTCAACATTCTTCCCTTTATCTGCACTTACCTCAATAGTAATCCCCATACGCTGGCCAATATAGATATAGGCCGAGTCCATCTTGTTCTCGACCGTTACCTGTTGAGCCATTGCCATGCTACAACTCAAAAGTGTTATAAAAATCAAAGATATAAGTTTCTCGAATTTCATATCTACATACTACGCTTTTTGAACATATTCATAAGGGCTTTGACATAATCTTCATCCGTTCGTACAGAAACCCAATCAACATTAGACTTTGTCATAACATGTTTGAGCCACTTTTGATACTTCACCCACCAATCATTATGAGCTTTTCTAACTGCCTTAGAAGATGTATCTACAAATATCTCATCTCCTGTCTCTGCATCACGCATCTTTATAATGCCTACGTCTGGCATCTCAGCCATACGCTGATCATATATCTGTAATGCAACGACATCATGCTTCCTATTTGCGATAGTAAGTTGATTAGTGTAATCTTTTTCATCAAAAAAGTCACTCAATATAAACATTGTAGAACGCTTCTTGATTGCATCTGTCATAAACTGGAGAGCCGTACCAATGTCTGTCCTCTGACTTGTTGGCTTAAAGTCCAAGAGTTCACGTATAATGAATAGAATATGCTTTCTACCTTTTTTAGGAGGGATAAATTTCTCTACCTTATCTGAAAAGAAGATAACACCAATCTTATCATTATTCTGAATGGCCGAGAAAGCAAGAGTTGCTGCAATTTCTGTTACCATTTGGCGTTTTGTCTGTACAGCCGTACCAAAATCCAAACTACCAGAAACATCAACAAGAAGCATTACCGTCAACTCTCGTTCTTCTTCAAAGACTTTAATATAGGGTTTTCCAAGGCGAGCTGTAACGTTCCAATCTATGTCACGCACATCATCGCCATATTGATATTCACGAACCTCGGAGAATGCCATACCACGACCCTTGAAAGCAGAGTGATACTCTCCAGCAAAAATATTGTTGGAGAGTCCTCTTGTCTTTATCTCTATCTTTCTGACTCGTTGTAATAATTCTTCAGTATCCATATTTAAGTATACAACTTAAAAAAAACAATATAATTAGTAGAAATTAATTAAGGTACTTCAACCTTGTTAATAATCTTACTAACAATTTCCTCGCTTGAAACATTACTTGCCTCAGCCTCGTATGTCAATCCTATACGGTGACGCATCACATCATGTGCGACCGCGCGAACATCCTCAGGAATGACATAACCACGATGCTTGATAAATGCATATGAACGAGATGCAAGTGCTAAATTAATTGATGCTCGAGGAGAGCCTCCAAAACCAATCAAGCCTTTCAACTCTTTAAGATTATACTTTTCTGGATAACGTGTAGCAAATACAATATCCGCAATGTACTGTTCGATCTTTTCGTCAAGATAAACCTGACGTACTACGGCACGAGCATCTTCTATCTCCTTAGTAGTCATAATTGGCTTTATCTCTGTTTTCTCACCAGTAATATTCTGACGGATAATCTTTTTCTCCTCTTCTAGCTTAGGATAATCAATAATTACCTTAAGCATGAAACGGTCGACCTGTGCCTCAGGAAGTGGATATGTACCTTCTTGTTCGATTGGGTTCTGAGTAGCCAAAACAAGGAAAGGCTTTGGAAGCTCATAAGTATTTGTGCTAATAGTAACCTGACGTTCCTGCATAGCTTCAAGCAAAGCACTTTGCACCTTTGCTGGTGCACGGTTGATCTCGTCTGCAAGTACAAAATTTGCGAATACAGGACCCTTCTTTGCAACAAAAGCGCCATCCTTTTGACTATAAATCATAGTACCTATAACGTCAGCAGGAAGAAGGTCCGGTGTAAACTGAATACGACTAAACTGCGCGTCAATCAAAGATGAAAGGGTTTTGATAGCCTTTGTCTTTGCAAGACCAGGAACACCCTCAAGCAGCACATGTCCATCTGACAAAAGGCCAATGAGAAGAGATTCCACAAGATGTTTCTGACCGATAATGGCTTGATCCATACCAGTCATAATATTAGTAACAAAAGAACTATGTCTTTCAATTCGTTCGTTTAACTCACGAATATCGATAGCATCTGCCATCTTTATACTATAATTTTGGTTTCTGTTTGTAGTTTATTATTTCGGCTACAAATTTAACACTTTCATTCTATAAATTTTCTTAAAATATATTAAAAGGCTAATACTTATCATCATTTTAATAGATTTTAATGCTTCATTATATTCAGAAATAGGATAACCGCCATTACCAACATGTTTTTCAAGAATAGAAATTATGTTCCATAACTTCATTTATTATAATGAGAATTTTCGTAATACAGTATTTCCCGACTCTTCTTCACCTACGCACATTTCTCTTATTTATCTGATGGTATTATTACTATCCGCTAAATACAAATTATCAATATCCTCCCCCCAAAAACAAAATGTTCCATTCCTCGCAGAATACGAGTCAATATGTCATTTCGTGTGTCCTTCGTATTACCTTCGTATTACCTTCGTATTACCTTCGGAAGTCCTTCGTAATTATTTCGTATTTCCACAACTTACAAAAAGAAAGTGGATTTACATAACTTTGCTGACAATTTGTTAAAATTACAATAATTAGTCAACCATTATTCCAAGCCATCCGCAAAAACTTATTTGCAATATCCTAGGGAATAAACAATTTGCACATTTCGTTTTTGACAGAGGAAGGTACATTTTCAAAAAATGTCCGCAATACCAGTTTATTGGCACCGCGGACATATAATTTATTGCTTTTCAAATTTTAACTGATAGCAATATTAGCGTATAAATTCTTTTTTCTCTAAACATCTATTTGATTGAAATATCAAGGAAGTTTAAGCTCTGTTCCTGGTTGCACATTATCAGGATTCTTAATCTTATTTATCTTAATAATAGCATTTACAGAATCTGCCGTATTATAGAATTTCCTTGAAACTCTTGTCAAAGTTTCTCCTCTCTTCAAAACATACGTTTTTTGCTTTTCCTGAGATGTTTTGCTTGTGGTGTTCTTTGAGATAGAAGTTGTTGTTGCAGGCTTTTGTTCCTGCACTTCAGTTTTTTCTTCAGCCTTAGCCTTCGAATTATTTATTAAAGTATCTGCATTCTTTACATTCGAACTTTGTGAATATGTCGTTGTCTTCTGTTGAGTTACATTATTCTTAGGCTTTACTGGCAATTCTTTAAGTTCCTTCTTCTGTTTATCAGAATGATACTTAAATGCAATAAATGAACATCCAACAATAAGAACGATGGCCAAAGGCAAGAGTACCCACAAGAGCCAATAGTCTTTATCTTCTTTCACAGGTTCTGGTTTTGACGAATCTGACAAGAAACGATTAAGAACCTCCTCTTTTGACTCACTATTCTCCTTTGGCTGACCTTCAGCTATCGAAGCTGTCACAACCTCCTGTACAACATCAGGATTCTGAGTTTGCTCATTAGATGCATCAACTTGGTCGTCTTTCTCTTGAGTCTCTGACTCTACTGAATCTGAATGATTAGCCTCAACATTATTAGATTCAAAATCTATTACATCCCCTTCTGATTGTTCTTGTTCTACTGGCTCTTTTGATTCAACAGCATCCGGAATTTCATTTTCGTTCACTCCGTCATTTGAACTCTCTATCATTGATTCAACATTTTCCTTAGATTCTGTTGTTTCTTCAGAAATAGCATCAGAAATTTCAGAAGCCTCAACTTTATTTTCAGAAGTATTAGGAAGTTCTACAGAAACAGCATCATTATTTGATGCAACTGTCTCTGCCGCAACATGTATAGTTTCTTCCTGTATCTTATTATCATCGGCCATAATAGAATTATCCTCAGAACCAGAATCTGCACTTACGTCTTCAGATGATTCGGCACAAGCCAACTGATCAACAACAGTAGCCTCTTCTACCATAGAAGCAACAACTCCCGATGAGACAGTATCTACAGATGCTGCCACATTACTAGAATTTGTACATGCAACATTATCTTCTACGGCCTCAGGCTTAACGCCATTTTCCATTTTTTCGAGTAAAGTCTCAAGACGCAAAACTTCGCGACGTGCCTCTTTTGCTTCTGCAAGTTTTTTTGCAGCAACAGAACGCGCATTTTCAAGTTCAAGCTTTATCTCAGCAACACTTTCAGGTGTACATATCAACATATCAATACCCGAGAACTCATCTTCTTTTATTTCCACATGTTCAGGAGTAAGAACACTATTTACTTCCTCCTCAACTTTTTCATCAGCCTCGTTTACTACAGCAGAAATAACTGCAACATTCTCTTCTGTATTATTTATTTCAGGCTTAGCACTCTCTATCTCTTCAGGCTTTATTGTAGCTTTTTCTTCCATAGCCTCTTTTTTATTTACCTTCTCTTCTTTGTTTTCCACGCTATTTACAACATTATCTAAAAGTACCCCATCCTCTGGAGTAAAAGTTACCTTCTTATACCCAGGAATAAGAATACGTTCGCCATTGGTCACATTGATACTTTCACGGCTTGAAACCTCAACGATCTTAAAAGTTCCAAGTCCATTAATCTTAACACTCTCATCTGTATTAAGTTTTTCTGTGATTGTTTCAAAGAAAGCACGAGCCAGATGTTCAGCCGTTTTCTTTGGTAAACCACAAGCCTTAGAGAACGCCTCTGCTACAGACTGTAATGTAATCTTTTCGCTCATTTTCTCTTTATCTCTTTATCAATTATTTATCTTTTCTTTTAAGGCACCACTCATTTTAAAATTCAGAACTACCTTTTTAGGAATGATTTTGAAACTTTTCGTTGAAGGATTGTACATTTTTCTCGCAGTCTTCTCCTTCGACTCAAAGTTACCAAACCCTTGTACAGAAACAACCTTGCCAGCGGAAATTTCTTTCACAAAAACATCAACAAACTGCCTAACATAAATTTCAGTCTGTTCCTCTGTCAACTCCATTTTGTCGGATAAATGTCGTACAAATTCTGTATTAGTCATAGCTGATATCGTTTTGTTATTTTATACTCTCTTGCCATAAAGGTCAAAATCGTCACTATCTGTTATCTCAACATCGTAGAACGCTCCTTTTCGAAGCGTACCATCACCAACAGGAATCAGCACCTCAGGGTCAACCTCTGGACTATCAAATTCCGTTCTTCCAACATAATATTCACCTTCACGCCTATCAACAATCACCTTTAATGTCTTTCCGACCTTTCTCGCCTGCACCTCAGCAGAAATACTCTGTTGAAGGTCCATTAGTTCACTCAATCTGGCTTGTTTAACCTCATCAGGTACTTCATCCTTGAAATTCTTAGCCGCATAGGTACCTTCTTCCTCAGAATAAGCAAATGCTCCCATTCTGTCAAACTTTGCCCATTTTATGAATTCTTTCAACTCATCAAACTCTTGTTCCCCCTCTCCAGGAAATCCAACCATAAGAGTAGTTCGGATATGAATACCTGGTACTTCCTGACGTAACTTTTCTATAAGCGCATAAGTATCCTCCTTTGTAACATGACGCTGCATGTTCGTAAGAACCTTAGTACTCACATGTTGTAGAGCTATGTCCAAATATTTACAAACATTCTTTCTCTCACGCATAACTCTCAACAAGTCCATAGGGAAATTCTTAGGGTACGCATAATGTAATCGAATCCATTTCACTCCCTTCACGTCAGATATTCTTTCCACAAGTTCAGCAATCTTCTGCTTACCATAGATATCAACTCCATAATAAGTCAATTCTTGTGCAATAATCTGAAACTCCTTAACTCCTTCGCTAACAAGATGCTCTACCTCCGCTATGATATTTTCCATGGGACGACTTTGATGGCGTCCTGTGATAATAGGAATCGCACAATATGCACAATGCCTGTCACACCCCTCAGAAATCTTGAGGTAAGCATAATGCTTTGGAGTTGTCAACCTACGTTCGAACTCATGTTCTTTCATATAAACCTTGCCAAGGTCGTTAACGAGTTCTGTCCAGTTAAATTTGCCATAGAACTTATCTACTTGTGGTATTTCCTTTCCTAGTTCTTTCAGAAAACGTTCAGACAAGCATCCCATCACATATACATGTTTCAACCTGCCCTCTTCCTTTGCCTGGCATAACTCAAGAATCATGTTCACACTCTCTTCCTGAGCGTCTGCTATGAAGCCACAAGTATTGACAACTGCAATTTCACCTTGTGGGTTATCGCTGTCATGGGTAACATGATAGCCATTGAGTTCTAATTGACGTATAAGACGTTCTGAATCCACAAGATTCTTAGAGCATCCCAACGTTATAATATCTATTGTATTTTTTCTCAAAACAATTACTCCCCAAATAATGAATCAACAAATGCCTTTCTATTAAAAGCCTGAAGGTCTTCCATTCCTTCTCCCAGTCCTATATATTTTACAGGAATCTTAAACTGATCTGATATACCTAAGACAACACCACCTTTAGCCGTACCATCCAACTTAGTAATAGCGAGCGAATTGACTTCAGTAGCCTTTGTAAATTGCTTGGCCTGCTCAAACGCATTCTGTCCAGTAGAGCCATCTAATACAAGAAGAACATCATCAGGTGCTGTATCTACAACTTTTTTTACCGCATTTCGAATTTTTGTCAACTCGTTCATAAGACCTATCTTGTTATGCAAGCGTCCTGCGGTATCTATAATAACTACATCAGCATTATTAGCGACTGCAGATGAGACTGTATCAAAAGCGACCGAGGCTGGATCACTTCCCATTTGTTGTCTAATTACAGGTACTCCTACCCTTTCACCCCAAATCACAAGTTGATCAACAGCAGCAGCACGGAATGTATCTGCAGCTCCCAAATAGACCTTATTACCCGCCTTCTTAAACTGGTAAGCTAATTTACCAATAGTAGTTGTTTTTCCAACACCATTTACGCCTACGACAAGAATAACATAAGGTTTATGATCTGTAGGCAGAGTAAATCCGTCAGTATCTTCTGTATTATTTTTAGTCAGCAACTCAGAGATTTCCTCACGTAAAATACTATTCAACTCCGATGTATTAACATACTTATCAGTAGCCACTCGTTTCTGTACGCGTTCGATAATCTCCAAAGTTGTTTCTACTCCCACGTCAGAGGTTACAAGTACCTCTTCCAAATTATCGAGAACATCATCATCAATGGTAGACTTACCAGCAACAGCACGAGCAATTTTTCCGAACACGCTCTCCTTTGTCTTGGCCAATCCATTGTCGAGCGTTTCTTTCTTTTGTTTCGTAAAGAAATCAAAGAATCCCATAAATATTTCTATTTAATTAAATAAACTATATATAGTTGGCTGCAAATATACGACCTTTAGGTGAAAATACAAAAAAACCTACCCGATTTTTTCGGATAGGTTAGACTTTTGACGTATAATCTTGTGATTACTTGTTCAAATATTCCTTAACGTTCTCTGATGGAACCATTTTCTCATCAAAAGCATAAGCACCAGTTTTTGGAGACTTAAACATCTTGATGACCTTTGTAAATGAACGTCCGTCCTTAGTCTTAAGTGTAGCGACTACTTTCTTTGCCATAGTGTTTTATTATTTAATCTCCTTATGAACTGTCATTCTCTTAAGGATTGGGTTATACTTCTTAAGCTCCAAACGGTCTGGAGTATTCTTGCGGTTTTTAGTAGTGATATAACGTGATGTACCAGGTAGACCGCTATCCTTCATCTCAGTGCACTCGAGGATAACCTGCACTCTATTTCCTTTAGCTTTCTTTGCCATAGTTCTTTTTCTCCTTTAAAAATTAAATTAAGCAATAACCTGGCGCTCGAGAGTATTGATATCGAGGTAGCCCTTTTCGATTGCCTTCTTGATAGCAGCATCAAGACCGATACGATTAATAATACGTAGACCTGCAGCGCTGACCTTCAAGTAAATCCAGCAGTCCTCCTCTACATAGTAGAATTTCTTAGTGAACAAGTTAACATCGAAATGTCTCTTTGTTCTACGAAGTGAGTGAGACACGTTGTTACCTATCACTGACTTCTTACCTGTAATCTGACAAATTTTTGACATATCCTTTCAAAAAATATTTTTTAATCTTTTTATTGATAAGTTGTGGAGAAGTGTAATTGAGCCTCCCAAATGTGCCAGCAACACATGCGAAATTAGGAATTGCTCTCAAACAGCGTGCAAAATTAGCTGTTTTATTTTAAACAGGCAAGGTTTCTAACAAACTTTTTTTGTTTTTTTGCTATTTTTTTAGCTTTTAATAGTTCATGTAATCTATTATTCATAACTTTGCGATGCAAAACTAAGAAAAAAGTAAAACATTGGACACGAAAATAATAAAAAAAGCTGTAGACAGATATCTAAATCAAAAAGGATATGAGAAGATGAATCTCCAAGCTGTCATGTTTGACATGGATGGAGTTCTCTACGATTCAATGAAGAATCACGCTTATGCATGGAACCAGACAATGGCTCATTTTGGGCTTGACCTTCCAGAATGGGAAGCATACATGCACGAAGGACGTACCGGTGCCAGCACAATAAATATAGTTTCTCTCAGACAACGAGGATATGAGGCGACTCAAGAAGAAATAGATAAGATTTATCAATATAAGTCAGAACTATTTAATTCACGACCAGAAGCAGAGCCTATGCCAGGAGCCTTGAATTTGCTAAAGAAGGTAAAAAACTCAAATGTTACTCCAATGGTTGTTACTGGTTCTGGACAAAAGACTTTATTAAGTCGACTAGAGAAGAATTTCCCTGGCATCTTCCGTCGAGAACTTATGGTTACCGCATTCGATGTAAAATACGGGAAACCAAACCCAGAACCATACTTAATGGGTATGGAAAAATACCACACCTTTATTAACAACGAAAAAAATGACACAGAAAAGATATCATTAGCTCCGAACAACTTTATAGTTGTCGAAAACGCCCCATTAGGTGTTCAGGCGGGAGTAGCAGCAGGGGTATTCACCATTGCCGTCAACACAGGTCCAATACCTAACGCAGCTCTCTTCGAACAAGGTGCTAACCTACTCTTCCCATCTATGCAAACATTATGCGACAATTGGGAAAAGATTATTGAATACCTGAAGAATTAAAATGTTTCTCCTTCCCAAAAACAAAAATCAGCTAACCATTTAAATTTATTATAACCTACAACTATTTTTTATGAAAAAACATTTCATTACTACCATGGCATTCATGGTTATTACTGGTGCATTCGCAGACGAATGGAAACAACCAGAATACTCAGGAGCATACCAAGCTCTAAGCACCGAAGACACAGTTTACATCTACAACACCGCTTCTAAACTCTTCCTTACCGAGGGGAACGATTGGGGAACACACGCTACCGTCGGTACATCAGGCCTTCTATTTACGGTACAGAAAAGTATTGTAGAAGGATCAGAATGGGATGGTGTTACATACATCATCAAGGACTCCACTGAAATAGGCAAAGCTTGGAAGAAAATGTTCATTACAGACCTTGGCAACGTCTATATGGACGCATCAGAATCTGCTGCCGACACATGTTTTAGATTTGTTGACATGGGAAACAACACATTCAATATCGTTGGTGCAGATGCAAATCCAACCTGGAAGGGCACTGGTGATTACGAAGGATACACGATAGGTCACTATACAGATTATAGGAACTCTAAAGATGATGTATGGACTGGCTCTGGTGTTATCTACGACTACAACGGTGACAATTCGAACTACTCAAGCGGTGAATTTAATACCACATGGGCTTTTGTTTCTAAAACAGACTATACAAACTACCTCCAAACCTTAGAAACATACAATACAGCCTTAGAACTTGGTACTTTAATAGAAAAAGCACAAACATACGGAGTTGATGTTAAGGAAGCTTTGAATGTTTATGAAAACACTTCAAGTACCTGTAATGAAATTAAGGCAGCCTTGGAAACGCTTAATCAAAAAATCCTTGCTTATTATGAAAATAATGTCACACCTGAGTCCCCTATTGATTTGACAAGCATGATTAAAAATTCCAAATGCGATGCAGTTGATGGATGGGAAAATGCCATCAATGCTTCTACATGGAACACACAAACGTGGATTGATGAAAGCTGGCAAGGATTTGAAGGGACAACACTTAACATCTGGGGAAAAGAACTCTACGGAGATGTATACCAACAACTCTCTGGCCTTCCTAATGGTATTTACATAACATCCTTAGCCGCATTTTCTGAGAAGATTGACGGATACGTATATGCAAACAATAATAAAGCTACCGTTACAGGCGCCTCAGCAGGTAACACATATACTGTTACCACAGAAGTGACAGATGGAACTCTCAAATTCGGTTTTGGACAAGAGACGACAGGAACAAACTGGGTTGCACTTGACAATGCCACGGTAATGTACTACGGTTCAGGAGTCGAAGCATATCGTTATTGGCTCAACAACCTTCTCGCAAGTGCCCCTTCTTTTGACGAAGTAATAGTACAAGACTCTCTCGTAAAAGTTTATGAAAACATTCTTGCTTCCGTAAATACAGTAGAAACAAAAGAAGAAATACTGAACATTATTCCTTCGTATGAAAATATCCTTAACGAAATAGCTCAAAATAAAGTGGCATACGAGACACTAAACAACACTAAGACTTCAGCAGAAGAACTTACACTATCAGAAAATATAAATAGCTATTACAGCGAACTTCTTTCTGAATATGCTGGAGATTATGTGGAAAATATAGTCTCTGACCACAAGGTAAATACCGCTACTGTTAATTCCATCAATACCACACTTCAAAATATGGTTGATGAGACACAGAACTACATCTGGAACGTAGATAAATTGGCAGCAGAAATTCTCAAAGCAGATTCTATATACAATAAAAACAATTCTGTATGTAGTATTGATGCCGTTGTAGCATACGAGACATTTAAGTCTGAATATGAAAATATGGATTATAGCCAAAAGAAGAACGATGACATAATTGCTCTTCTCAACGAACTTTACACCATAGAATTCAACCTCCAGATCCCAGCAACTCCAGCAAGCGATGAAAACCCAGTAGATTACACAGCAAAAATCTCATTCCCTTCATTCGACAATGGTGCAGAAGGTTGGATAAATGATGGTTTTGCAACTTGCGGTCTGAACACATGGAATAGTTTTGCAGACGGTATAGTCATCGACCAGTCATACCTCAATCTTTGGAACGAGTCTGCAGCACGCGTCTACCAGGTTATAGAAGGTCTTCCAAACGGAGCATACACATTCCAAGTCAGCGCATTTGCTGATGCTGAAGGATTCCAAGTTTATGCAAACGATAATAGCGCTGATGTTTATGCTGGTAAAAATGCAAACGGTTCAGAACTCGAATACGGCTATATTTACACCGTCGACGTAATTGTTACTGATGGTAAACTTGAAATTGGTGGACGAATCTCACAAGATGCTACCGTATGGGCTATGTTAGACAACTGTAAACTCACATACTTTGGTACAGAATCACAGATTTACACAGCAATAGAGAATCTTGATAAAAATGCAAATGCCACAATAGAAAGTATCTATACAGTATCTGGAGCACGAGTATCATCTCTAGCCAAAGGCCTCAACATTGTAAAGATGAGCGACCAATCAGTCCAAAAGATATTCGTAAAATAGTCTTAGATAACAATATTTTCGATAGTAAAATAATATAATCATAAAACAATTGTTCAAAAAATGGCAGAATAGCATCAAGCATTCTGCCATTTTTTGTTTTTGTCAATTTTTCTCATTTACTTTGTATATGAAATAACACATATAATAACTATAAGAAATGAAAAAAACTCTAACTACTTTAGCTTTGGCTATCGGTACTTCATTCGCAACAGCTAATGCTCAGAAAGCACAGCTTTGCACACACAACGAAATTCTTAAGAAGGTACAGTACCAGTTTAACGCTTTACGTAACGACATTACCCTTCCTACAGAAGTAAATGGCACAGATATAACTTGGCTTTTACAAGCAAAAGATTCAAGTTTGACCCTTCAAGGGAATAATCTACATGTTGCAAAACTTCCAAAGGGGAAATATGCTGATGGAGGATTCCTATGGGCAAGTGTAGACAATGGCGAGACTCTCAAATTCCCATTGACCATAGCACCGGACGATGAGAGATATGGATACCTATATTGCCACATGGCAGGCACAAGTGAAAATACACTTTATGCCATTGGAACAAAAGAAGACAAGGGACGCAAATTTAAGCCACTCATTGCGAACCAACCTGTCTATAATGCAGAAGATATGGCAAAGATTGAAGGCGGCGTACGAGATGCCTTCATATATAGGGCTATTGACGGAGGTTATCTTATGGTAACAACAGATATGAGCAACCGTAAAACACGCACATGGTTCAACCACGGAATAGACCTCATGAAGAGCAACGACCTCATCCATTGGACATCTGTTACATTTGATTTCCGAAAAGGTCCAAGTATATTCTGCGATTCCACAAAGACCAAAGATGTCTACAAAAACTATTCGCTCATCAATCGAGTATGGGCTCCACAGATAATATGGGATGCAGACTATGATTGGAAAGATGGTTCTCCAAAGGGAGGATATTTTATCTATTACTCTATGCTGTCAAAAAATGATGGAGACGACCATGACCGCATGTATTACAGCTATGCAAACCGTGACTTTACTAAGTTGACAAAGCCTCAACTCTTTCATGACCGTGGAATAGCAATGATTGACTGCCACATAGATTGGAACGACTGCGACCAGCAGTATCACATATTCTTCAAGCGTGAAGGTGCCAATGCCAAAGACCGTGGAATATACAAGGCTGTTTTCGACAAGCTTCCTGGCGCATGTCAGGGTCAAAGCGATTTCACAGGTAGCTTCGGCCAATGGAAAGACATACTCCATATTACAAATGAAGGTACAAACTTGACAGAAGGTCCATCAGCAATACGAAGAATAAACGAAAACGCATGGAACGTCACTTACATTCGATATTCTGGAGGAAAAGCCTACAAAATAAACGGAGCAGACGCTCTCATTGAGAATATAGATAATGGACAAGTCATAGAGGGAGATGTAAATCCTCAACACGGCTCTTTCATGACACTTACAGAGAGCGAATACAAGATGCTCGAAGCATGGTCTGAACTCACACTCAAAACTCAGGCTCTAGAGAAAAAGTCTCCTAAGTCAAGAAAGGTTAAAGAAGCTAAAGCTATTCTTGCACAACAGTACGATTCAAATGCCGTTGAAAAGCTTCTTGAGCTCTATACCAAGACTCTCAAAAAAATGAGATAATTTCAAACAAAAATAAATGCACATGAAACGACTAATCTCAATCTTAGTTGCCAGTACATTCTATACAGGAATTCTTGCACAAGGTCCAAGGCGTGAATATACGCCTTCACCTGTGCAAGGTTCTGCATGGAATACTCCAGGCAATATGAATCCTTTTATTCCAGGCTATTTTGCAGATCCTACAATTAGGAAATTCGGCGACACGTATTACGTCTATGCAACAACCGACGGAACCGGCAATGGCTATGGCCCAGCTCAAGTATGGGTAAGTAAGGACTTTGTAAACTGGAAAAATATCGTTATGAACTGGCCTAAGACAGAAGTCGTTTGGGCACCAGATGTCGTTCAACAACAAAATGGCAAATACCGATACTTCTATTGCGAACCATGCAACATAAGTATTGGGGAAAGTGATTCTCCAATCGGTCCGTGGACAAACATCTTAGGAAAAGAAGATGCCGTTATGGTACCGGATCGATACATACATAACGTAATAACACTTGACCCGCAACTTTTCCAAGATGACGACGGAAGCCAATATCTATATTTCACGACCTGGGGAATATATAAAGGTTTCGGTTGCGGCGTTGCCAAACTTAATGAAGGGGAATATGACATCCAAGAACTTCAAAAAATGTCGGATGCACGCTATTGGAATGAAAACAAGAAATTCCCTATAGCAGCAGATAAATTCTTTAGTGAAAAAAGAATTATTCTGAACGATGAGTTAAAAGATATATTTGAGGCACCTTTCGTATTCAAGAAAGATGGTATCTATTATTTTACATACTCCAGCGGCAGCTGTCATACAGACACCTATCGCCTACAATATGCTATTTCCAAAACAGGTCCTATGGGCCCATTTGAATACAAAGGAGAAATTCTAACAACCAATGAAGATGAAACTGTCCATGGGCCAGGCCACCATTCCATTCTTGAACAAGATGGACAGTACTATATAATCTACCACAGACACAACAATCCAAAGTCCATACATGGCTTCAATCGCCAAGTATGTATTGACAAATTAGATTTCGACTCAGACGGGAATATCATAAAGGTTATTCCTACTCATGACGGTATTAATCCGCTGCAGAAGCTTTCAAAAAATAACAAGGCCAAACATACTAACCTTGCCTATAGAGCAACAGTTTCTGCATCATCATACTATGACGAGTGGTTCAAACCAGAATATGCTGTCGACGACAACAACGCAACTCTTTGGAAAGCACGACACACAAATTGGGATGCAAATGGCAAATACAATTCAGAATGGTTGACTATCGACCTTGGACAAGTTAAACATTTCAATGAAATTTGGACTCAATTTGAGTATGCTACATTCTTCTATCAATATAAGATAGAAACCTCTACGGACAGCATTACATGGACATTATATGCTGACAGAACGAAGAATTCCATGCAGGGCAGCCCTATGATTGACAAGGGAGCAACAAAGGCAAGGTATGTACGTATTATAATTACAGACACTCAAAAAAATGGACACATGCCTGCAATATGGAATGTCAAGATATGGAACAATGCACCAGAATT
The DNA here is from genome assembly GCA_024695315.1 of Bacteroidaceae bacterium. Lineage (GTDB taxonomy): Bacteria > Bacteroidota > Bacteroidia > Bacteroidales > Bacteroidaceae > Minthosoma. Next base: position 4,011 of record JAILIJ010000317.1, on the reverse strand, counting down.
GCCATATACTGATATTGAAGAAGGAAACGACTCATATCCAGGAATGCACAAAAAGGATGTTGAACCTATCGATAGAGTGATTCAAAACATTCAATTTAACGTAAATAGTATTGCTAAAGGCAAAACAGAACCATTCGACATTCAAGAAATAAATTGCATAGGTTCAATTTACACATTCGAAGCTAACAAACCACTTAGAGCACGCATAAAAGATGGAAGGTGGGCTTTATTCTTCAATGGCACACAACATTTGACAAGTACCATGCCACTACCAGAATCCTTCACTTACAATTCGCCATATACTATCAGCGCATGGGTTCTATCTACTAAAGTTGGTCCAATATCTACTGTGGCTTCTTTATCTTCGTCACGTGCAGATCTTGCCACAACGGAATTCCGCCTTGGTACAGACCCAAATACAGGGCTTATAAATCATAATGGCTCTTTCGAAAGTACCGGTGCATCTGATTATATCAAAAAAGCAGAAGGAACATGGCACCATTGGGCCGTAGTCTTTGACGGATGGAAAGAACGCGTCTATCTTGATGGCGAACTTATTAAAGAAAAGAATAATTTTATAATGATTCGTCCAGAAGGAAATATCACCATCGGAGCCGATGCTAATGGAACCAATAATTTTATGGGATATATTAGTAAAATACGTATAATTCCAATGTCATTATCTTCATCAAGGATAAAACGAGAATATCGACACGAAGCAGCCGCAAACTTACCATCTCTTGGCGATGATGATTTTGAAGAAATAGACCCCGACAGCAAGTTCACGCTCAATCCGAATTTCAAACAAAGCTACTCATCAACGGAAATAATGACACTTGCTGCAAATAATGGAGCTTTCAATGAGGCTCCTTTTGAAAATGGTGGTAAACTTATACAAGAAGTAGAAGGCGACTTCGTCATATTTGCAACCATAGATGATATGGAAGGACTAAAAGAGCATACCATAAAAGGATATAACGAAGGGGGACTCCTAATTGCAGATAATGATACATACTACCAATTCGGCGCATTTCCGCTCTACAACTGCGGAAATATGTTTACCATATTATCAAAACACGGACGTCCACAGTTTCCTAATTACAAAGGATATGAGTTTGACAAATACATTCAGCTTGAGCGCAAAGGGGAACTCCTCTATGCACGCTCCAGCAACGATGGCAAGACCTGGACTAATTCACCAGGTTCTCCTGTCAAAATATCATCAAACACTCTAAAACTTGGCGTATACCAAACCACATATTCCGACAACAACTCATGGGTTAAGCTGAAAGATGTGAAAATTTGGAAATAAATACTAGCCCTTGTCTGCATAATAGTTCAATCACAAGATCTAATGCTGACAAGGGCTTATTATATCTAAACATAGCAAATAGAAAAAGATAAACATTGACAAAAAGGTCATTTTAAAGAACATTTCCATACTAATTCGGCAAATAAAATATCAAATAGTTGCCATTTAGCAAATGAAAATGTATATTTGCAATCTAATAACAAATGGTAGAAGAAACACAATACCCAATTTGCCAATACAAACAATCAACATAAAAAACTAAAAAATGAGCAATAAACAAAAGCGATTCTTCCTTACAGAAGATGAAATACCAACTCAGTGGTATAACATTCAGGCAGACATGGTAAACAAACCTATGCCACCACTTAATCCTAAGACAAAAGAACCACTCAAACCTGAAGACCTCTTCCCTATCTTTGCAGAAGAGGTAAGTCGTCAGGAACTTGACCAAGAACATGCCTGGATTGACATTCCTGAGGAAGTTCGTGATATGTACAAATACTATCGTTCTACTCCACTCGTTCGCGCATACGGACTCGAGGAAGCATTGGGTACTCCTGCCCATATCTATTTCAAGAACGAAAGCGTAAGCCCTGTAGGTAGCCATAAACTCAATTCCGCTCTTGCACAGGCTTATTACTGCAAAAAGCAAGGAGTTACAAATGTAACTACAGAAACTGGTGCTGGACAATGGGGATGCGCCCTTTCATACGCAGCCAAAGTATTTGGACTTGAAGCTGCCGTTTATCAGGTAAAGATTAGCTATAATCAGAAGCCTTACCGCCGCAGCATAATGCAGACATACGGCGCACAGGTAACTCCTTCACCATCAATGTCGACAAAGGCCGGTCGTAAAATTCTTACTGACGATCCAAACAACCAAGGTTCACTTGGAACAGCAATCTCAGAAGCAATAGAATTGGCCATGAGCACTCCAAACTGCAAATATACACTTGGATCTGTTCTTAGCCATGTAACACTCCATCAGACAATCATTGGTCTTGAAGCTGAGAAGCAGATGGAGAAAGCCGGTGAATACCCAGACATTGTAATAGGATGTTTTGGAGGTGGCTCAAACTTTGGAGGTATAGCCTTCCCATTCATGCGCCACAATATTCTCGATGGAAAGAAAACTCGATTCGTAGCTGCTGAGCCTGCAAGCTGTCCAAAGCTTACACGCGGCGTATTCCAATACGATTTCGGAGATGTAGCAGGTTACACCCCTCTTCTCCCTATGTACACTTTGGGACACAACTTCATGCCAGCAAACATACATGCCGGCGGTCTTCGATATCATGGTGCTGGTGTCATCGTGAGCCAGCTCCTTAAAGACAAACTTATGGAAGCCGTAGACATCAAGCAACTCGACACATTCGAGGCTGGTATTCTTTTCGCTAAGGCAGAAGGTATCATTCCTGCCCCAGAAAGTTGTCATGCTATTGCTGCCGCCATTCAGGAAGCTAACAAATGTAAAGAGACAGGCGAGGAGAAAGTTATTCTGTTCAACCTCTCTGGCCACGGACTTATTGATATGACAGCCTATGATCAATATTTGTCTGGTTCTCTTCAGAACTATGTCATCACAGATGAGATGGTAAGCAAGAACATTTCTGAACTCGAAAAGATTGTATAAGAATCATTTGCTCTTCATAAAATTTAAGTGCATCTAAGCCTTCAAACGGCATTAGATGCACTTTTTATTTATGCAATAAGTCATCTTTATATGCCCATATAAAGCATACATGTGCCGATTGATTCTTTATCTAATATCTAAAAAAAAATGGAATACATATATCTACAAATAATAATAGATATATGTTATGGATTAACAAGAATTCGTTATATATTAGTTATCGTATTTATACTTAAAATAAGGTATTGCAAGAGCGTATTATTCTACCCCACCTCCTTCGACAACGCTTCGAATCACCTTCGTAATTCCTTCGTATTTCATTGCTGATGAGTATCGGTTTCGTACATTTGAAATTTTAACTCATCCCCGCAGAAACAGTAAGTTGACGCGTATCGTCAGATGAATGTACAAATATACAATAACAACATCATTTTCCAAATTTTCACAACCAGAACAGCTGTTTTTTATACTTATTTAACACTTACAGAGTATCTACACAGGATAATGTAATCTTTACCTTACAAAATAAGTCCTTTATTCAAAACGTCTTATCATAAAAAAAATGACAATTTCCACATATAGAAATTGTCATTTTTATATAAATTAAATGTACAGTTTATTCCTTAACAATCCATCCATCTTTATCAAAGTGGAACTTACGGACAAACAGTTTAGCACCTCCATTTGCATCCTTACGATATGAATGTGAAATAAAGTACCACTGATTATTGAAGTTGTAAGCCGAATTATGTCCAGTACCGAAGTTTGTCTCATCTGGGCCATAGAGATATGTACCACCTCCCTTAGCCATAGGACGTCCTTCTTTATCATAATATGGACCGTCAACTTTCTTTGAGCGACCATAAACCGTTTTATAAGTTGAGTTCTGACCGCGGCAACAATAGTCGAAACTTACGAACAGATAGTAGTATTTACCATTCTTAATGATAAATGGAGCTTCAACTGCATTTTCGCCAGCTTCGATAGTATCATTTCCTTCAATAGTAAAATTTTCTACATTATCAATCTCTGCAAGAGTAAGTTTACGCCCCATTCTGCGAGATAT
>JAILIJ010000244.1 GCA_024695315.1 Bacteroidaceae bacterium | reverse complement strand
AACTTAGTTAATAACTAACAATTATTATGTCACATAAAAGTCAATCAAATTATCTATTTCCATTGATAATTGTATTCATTGTTTGTTTCCTTATCGGATTTGTTACAACAATGAATAATTCAATGATTGAGTTCTGTAAAGAGGCTTTTAATCTTACAGATACTCAGGGACAGCTTGTTAATACATTCTTTTATGGAGCCTACTTCTTTTCAATTCCATTTGCGATGATGATGAATAAGATTGGATATAAATCTACACTTGTTCTCGGTCTTTCTGTTGTTGCTATGGGATTTGTTGCAAACTATTTTGGAGTATCAGCTTCTTTGGATTCACCAAATGTTTATACAGTATTCCTATGCTGTATGAGTCTTGTAGCTCTTGGAGTAGTAATGCTTCAACTTGTGGCTAATCCATACGTGATGGTATTGGGTGCTCCTGAAAGTGGCGCATTCCGTATGACTCTATCTCAGGCTTTGAATTCTGTTGCAACTACTGTTGCTCCTATGTTTATCACTTATGTAATTATTGCAGATAAGCCAAAGGTTCCAGCTAATGTACCTGGTCCATTCCTTGGTCTTGGAGTTTTCACACTAATAATTGCTGCTATACTTTTCTTTATCAAATTACCAGATCCTGATAAGGATAAAAAAGCAGAGGATGAAGGAGTTTCTGTTGATACAAAACAGTATAAAAGTTCAGTATTCAAATATCCACATGTTTGGTTCGGAGCTATTGCAATTGCAATGTATATGGGACTTGAAATTGGTATTCCTTCAATGCTTCCTGCATTTTGGAAGGCAAATCCTGATCTTCAGGGTTCTGCAACAGACTTCCTTCCATTCTATTGGGGAGGAATGATGGTCGGACGTTTCGTCGGTTCTGCTATTCTCGCCAAGTTTAAGGCACGCCAACTTCTTACAGCATGTATTATTGGAGGTGCAATTTGTGTAGGAGTATCGTTCTTCTTACCAGGAATGTCTGCTGTATATGCAATGCTCGCTGCAGGTTTGTTCCATTCAGTAATGTGGCCATTGATCTTTAATCTTGGTCTTCAGGATTTAGGACCACATACAAAGAATGCATCAGGACTTATCAATATGGGAGTTCTTGGTGGTGCTACCCTTCCACTTATTATGGGAGCAATTGTTGATAACCCTTCATATGGCGTAGGTGTTGCAATCATGTTGATGTTTGTATATTATGCGTATGTATTCTGGTTCTGCAACTTTGGTAGCAAAATTGGATTAGATAAATAAATAGAAATAAGTAAAATTAATGTTAAACCTTATAAAACACTAATTGATTATGAGATTAACTGTAGATGATGTAAGACAGCGTTTTCAGAAGCACCTTGGCGGTGAGCCAGGTTCAGTTTATGCTTCACCAGGTCGTATCAACCTTATTGGTGAGCACACAGATTATAATGGCGGATTCGTATTTCCTGGAGCCGTTGAGCAGGGCATGATAGCAGAGGTGCGTCCAAATGGTACTCGCACTATCAAGGCTTACTCTATCGACCTCAAGGATTATGCTGAGTTTTCACTTGATGATCCTGCAGGTCCAAAAGCTAGCCACTTCCGTTATATCTATGGTGTTGCTAAGGAAATGGAGAAACTAGGTGTTCCTGTAAAAGGATTTGATACTGCATTTGCAGGTGATGTACCGCTTGGTGCTGGTATGTCATCATCAGCTGCTCTTGAGAGCTGTTTCGCTTATGCAATCAATGACTTGTTTGGTGACAACAAGATTGGCAAGATGGATCTTGCTAAGGTAGGTCAATCAACTGAGCACAATTACATTGGCGTAAATTGTGGTATCATGGACCAGTTTGCTTCTGTATTTGGAAAGAAGGGTTCTTTGATGCGTCTTGACTGCCGTTCTGGTGAGTTTGAGTATTTCCCATGGAATCCAAAGGGATATAAATTAGTTCTTGTTAATTCTTGCTGCAAGCATGAGCTCGCAGGTTCTCCATACAACGATCGTCGTCGTTCATGTGAGAATGTTGTGGCTGCTATTAAGGCTTTACATCCAGATAAGAAGATTGATACTCTTCGTGAGGCTACTTGGGAAGAACTCAAGGAAGTAGAAGGTAAGGTTTCTGCTGAGGATATCAAGCGTGCTACTTTCGTTCTTGGTGAAAAAGATCGTGTACTTGCAGTGTGTGACGCTCTTGAAAAGGGTGATTATGAGACTGTAGGTCAGAAGATGTATGAGACTCACTATGGTCTTTCTAAAGAGTATGAAGTATCTTGTGAAGAACTTGACTTCTTGAATGATGTAGCAAAGGAATGCTCTGTAACAGGTTCACGTATTATGGGTGGTGGCTTCGGAGGTTGTACTATCAACCTTGTAGCAGAAGAACTTTATGATAATTTCGTAAAGACTGTTACAGCAAAGTATAACGAGAAGTTCGGCAAGGAGCCAATCATTATCGATGTAGTTATCGGTGATGGTTCACGTAAACTTGCTTAAATTTATCTTCTAATAAATGTATTAATATTTACATAAAACAATGGGGGCGCAGCTTATTTTTATATTCTGGGCTCCCTTTTTCAGTATAAAAATGGCAAATAACAATAGTAAAAATTGGGTAGCAATCATTACGATGTTTTTCATTTTTGCGATGATTAGTTTCGTAACAAATATGGCTGCTCCCTTCGGTAATATCTGGGGTATGACATACGAATGGGCTGGTATGGCAGGAAACCTCATGAACTTCACGGCTTACCTCATCATGGGTATTCCAGCTGGTAATATGCTTATCAAATATGGTTATAAGAAAACAGCTCTTATCGCCCTAATAGTCGGCGCAATCGGTCTTGGAGTACAACTCCTATCAGGTATCGTAAGTAATATCTACGTTTACCTTTTAGGTGCACTCATTTGTGGATTCTGTGTATGTATGCTTAATACGGTTGTAAATCCTATGCTCAACCTTCTTGGTGGAGGTGGAAACACAGGTAACCAGCTCGTGCAGGCTGGAGGTACGCTTAACTCTCTTTCAGGAACTGCCACGCCTATCCTTGCTGGTGCATTGGTTGGCACACTAACAAAGGATTCATTCCCAAGTGTAGCTCCACTTATCATTACTGGTATAGTAATTTTCCTAGCCGCATTCCTAGTGATTTCTTTTATTAAGATAGAAGAGCCACAAGGCGATTTGAAAGATGTAACATACGAGAAGTCCCCACTCGCTTTTCGTCATTGTACACTTGGAATTATCGCTATTTTCTTCTATGTAGGAGTTGAAATAGCAACGCCAGGTATGATGAATCAATGGATAAGTCGTGAAGGTGGATTTGAGGGGGCTGCTACAGTCGCAGGATCTCTTGCTGGTATCTATTGGTTCTTAATGCTTGTAGGACGTCTTACCTCTACTTTCATTTCTGGTAAGGTTTCTACTAGAACTCAGATGATTACCGTATCATCCGTAGGAATTTTATTAGTTATAGCTGCAATTTTTACTGGAGATATAACAACAACCTTGAACATAAACTTAGGGTTTATTGAAATAGAAAATGCCACAGTTCCCCTTTCTTGTGTATTTATTTTCCTATGTGGACTTTGTACATCAGTTATGTGGGGTGGAATTTTTAATCTTTCAACAGAAGGACTTGGCAAGTACACAGCAAAAGCTTCAGGATTATTCATGGTTATGGTATTTGGAGGTGGAATGATGCCATTCTTCCAGGATCTTGTTGTACGCCCTATAACAGGTTATCTTAATTCATATTGGCTTATTGTTGCCATGCTTGCTTATATTCTATGGTATTCAATTTCAGGCTGTAAGAATGTGAATAAAGATATAAAAATAGACTAATTCACTTATTATAGGAAAATTTTCCTTTGATAAAAGATAATAATGATTGAAGAATCATCAGCAAAAAACTGAAATTCTTCAATCATTTTTATATATCTCTATTTGTAATTTTACAAAATGTTCGAAAATATTACAATATACTATCAATTTGCTTTTTGAGGTGAGATAAAAACAATACGAAGGTGATACGAAGGTAATACGAAGGTGATTCGAAGGATTCACAAAGTAGCATATTCATACATTTTAACGCCTTTTACATTACAATTTTATATTTTCCAATACAAAATTGATATGTTGTCCTAAGCTGTTAAATTCATCATTTCTTAAAATTTGAAAATCATGTACTAGATGTAAAATATCAAATAATTGTATTGTCAAGTTTGCAAAAAATAAAAATCAAGTATTTTTATGAATATTTTTGAAGAAAAAAAGCCTATAAAAGCATAAAAATAAGTGTCTAATCGACACTTTGTGTTTTATAACATATTTTTTATATATTATTTGCTCTTTAAAATTGCGAAATTTGGAGCAAAATTATGACTAATATTTTTATCTAACCTAAATTTATGAGAAATTTATCAAAGGTGTTGCTAGGTAATGCTGCAGCAGTAGCATTTCTTTGTGCATGTTCAGGAGGCCAACAGGCTGCTCCAGAACTTACAGTCTCAGGCATCAATCCTGCAGACTATGATACAACAATTGCCGTAGCTTACGACTATGAGTCAAGAACGTTTGTTGCAGATACAGCAAACGCAAAAGAGGTAAAACTTTACACTCTTAAGAACAAGAACGGTATGGAAGTTTGTATTACAAATTTCGGAGGTCGAATTGTAAGTATTATGGTTCCTAACAGAGATGGCGAACTCGTTGATGTTGCTTGCGGATTCGATAAGATAGAAAACTATTTCCCTTGGAATTTTGAAACAGATTTCGGATGTTCAGTAGGACGCTATGCTAATCGTATAAATGGTGGTCAGTTCGTGCTTGATGGAGACACTATTAAGCTCGATAAGAATAATAATGGATTCCATTCACTTCACGGAGGTTTTACAGGATGGCAATATCAGGTTTATGATGTTGTTGATGCATCAGAGCAGTCAATGACAATTAAGCGTATATCTCCAGATGGTGACAACAAATTCCCTGGAAATGTGGAAGCTACTGTTAAGTTTGAGCTTACAGATGACAATGCAATCGTTATCAATTACGATGCTACAACTGATAAGCCAACAATTATAAACATGACTAATCACACATACTTTAACCTTTCAGGTGATCTCAACAATACAATTGATGAGTCAATCCTTCAGGTTAATGCAGATAACTATACTCCAGCAGATCCAACATACATGCCAACAGGTGAGGTTAAGTCTGTTGAGGGTACTGTATTTGATTTCCGTACTCCTAAGGCTATTGGAACAAACTTTGCAGATAAAAATCCTGAGCTTGAAGCAGCAGGTGGAGGTTATGATCACAACTGGTGTCTTAATACAAAATGCGACGAAACACAGGTATGTGCAACAATGACCGACCCACGTTCAGGCATTAAGCTTGATATGTATACAAACGAACCAGGTGTTCAGTGTTATACAGCTAATTTCCAGGATGGTACTCGTCCAGGTAAGGGAGGTATCATGTACCAGAAGCATTGTGCTATCTGTCTTGAGTCACAGAAATATCCAGACTCTCCAAACAAGTACACACTTCCAGGTTGGGAACAGTCAAACTCAATCGTTACTCCAGAGAAGCCTTACCATTCTTATGTTAAGTATGCTTTCTCTATCGATGAAGAATAATACAAATCTAAATATTAACTAAATTTTCAACTATTCAACAACAATGAATTGGAATTCACATGAATTTATCTGGCTCGACTGGGCTGTTCTCGCCGTTGGTATCATCGGTGTAGTATGGGCAGTTTGGCATTCTATTGTAAAAGATAAGAAATCACAGCAAGGTGAAGACTCTTCTGCTTACCTCTTCGGTAAGGGCGAGCCTTGGTATGTTATTGGTATGGCAATCTTTGCCGCAAATATTGGTTCAGAGCACCTTGTAGGTCTTGCAGGTACAGGTGCTAAGTCTGGTGTCGGTATGGCACACTGGGAGATGCAGGGATGGATGATCCTCATCCTCGGATGGTTGTTTGTACCATTCTATCAGCTAATGATCAATAAGATGGGTAAGATTATTACCATGCCTGACTTCCTTAAGTTCCGTTACACACAGCGTACAGGTTCTTGGCTTTCAATCATCACCCTCGTAGCATACATCCTCACAAAGGTTAGTGTAACTGCCCTCACTGGTGGTATCTTCTTTAAGTATCTTTGGGGACTCAACTTCTGGGTTGGTGCTATTGGACTTATCCTCATCACAGCTGTATTCACAGTATTCGGTGGTATGAAGGGAGTAATGACACTTTCTACAATTCAGACTCCAATCCTTATTATTGGTTCTTTCCTCGTGCTCTTCCTCGGACTTGCAACTCTTGGTGAAGGAAGTATCGCAGGTGGATGGACAGAGATGATGAACTATTGTAACCAACTTAACAATGGTTACGGAACAACACACATGTTCCACTGGGAAGAAGGTGATTCTATGTATCAGGAATATCCAGGTTTCGTAGTATTCATTGGTGCTTCAATTATCGGATTCTGGTACTGGTGTACAGACCAGCACATCGTACAGCGTGTACTCGGTCAGGTTCCTGGCGAAGACAATGCTGAAGTAATGAAGCGTGCACGTCGTGGTACAATCGCAGCAGGTTTCTTTAAGGTTCTCCCTTGCTTCATGTTCCTCATTCCTGGTATGATTGCTGCAGCTCTCGCACAGAAAGGTGCTTTCCAGATGGAAGAGACAGATGCCGCATTCGCTATCATGGTACAGCAGGTTTTGCCAGCAGGTATTAAGGGTATTGTAACAATCGGATTTATCTGTGCTCTCGTAGCATCACTTGCTGCTTTCTTCAACTCATGCGCTACCCTCTTCACAGAGGACTTCTATAAGCCAATGAAGCCAGGACTCACAGAAGATCATTACGTACTTGTTGGTCGTGTAGCAACAGTAATCGTCGTTATCCTCGGTTTTGCATGGTTGCCAATCATGATGGGTATGGATACACTCTATAACTACCTCCAGGGTATTCAGTCACTCTTAGCTCCTGCAATGGTAGTAGTATTCGCATGCGGTATCCTCAGTAAGAAAGTTACTCCTAAGGCTGGTGAATATACAATGATAGTTGGATTCCTCCTCGGTATGCTTCGTCTTGTGACAAACGTAATTACTGACACAGGTAGAGCTACAATGGATGGTGCATTCTGGGATTATACAGCATGGTTCTGGCAGACAAACTGGCTCGTATTCGAGTGCTGGTTGCTCGTCTTCCTCTTCATCTTCATCTATGCTGTTTCATTCTGCACACCAGCACCAACTAAGGAGCAGATTGATGCAATTACATTCACATCAGACTTCAAGAAGTCTATCAAGGAAAGCTGGGGCACATTCGATATCGTCGGCACACTCGTTGTCGTTGGTCTCTGTGCAGCATTCTATGCTTACTTCTGGTAATATCTAATATTGTCTTTTGTTCCCCTCTCTTTTTGAGAGTGGGAACATAAAGACTTTAATTTCAACATAGAGGAAAAAAGATAAAATCCTCGAAGTGTATTTTGTCGGAATACAACTTACACGACTATATTTATACTCTCTACTACAAAGATAATGACTAATTATTCATCATATCCACGATTCTTCGTATCCGTAGACTGTGTTATCTTCGGATTTAAGGATGGAAAGTTAAAGGTTTTGATTCATAAAAGACCGTATGAACCTGGACTTGGTGAGCAATCACTAATTGGAGGATTCGTCCAAAGAGATGAAAACCTCGAAAATGCGGTTTTCCGCATCTTAAAAGAATTTACTGGACTTGACAACGTCTATATACGACAACTTGCCGCATTCGGTGAAGTAGAACGAGATCCAGGAGAACGAGTAATATCGGTAGTGTATTACGTCCTCATCAATTTTGAAAATTACAAAGAGGAACTTACAAAAGAACACAACGCCACATGGGTTGATGTGAATGAACTACCAAAGCTTTGTTTTGACCACAATGAAATGGTTGAAAAAGCACGTAAGGAACTTGGTGAGGATATTAAGAATACACCAGTTGCTGGTAAACTTTTGCCACGCTATTTTACACTTACGCAGCTTCAGACCCTACACGAAAGTATTCAGGGGCAACTGATCGACAAAAGAAATTTCCGTCGATCTATTTCAGATAAAGACTATATTCAAGCTACCGACATGATTGACAAAGTAATGTCACGTAGAGGTGCTACACTATATGAATTTAAGTAAACAATTAAATACATAGAATTATGCTAGAAGAATTAAAGGAAAAAGTTTTTAAGGCAAACCTTGATTTGGTTAAGCAAGGACTCGTTATCTTCACTTGGGGTAATGTTTCTGGTATCGACCGTGAAAAGGGCCTTGTTGTAATCAAGCCATCAGGTGTTGATTATGACACTATGAAGGCTTCAGACATGGTAGTCGTTGACCTTAATACTGGTAAGGTTGTTGAAGGTGATCTTAACCCTTCTTCTGACACTCCTACACATCTTGTACTTTATAAGGCATTCCCAAATATTCAGGGAGTTGTTCACACTCACTCTACATACGCAACAGCTTTTGCTCAGGCTGGTCAGGATATTCCTAACATCGGTACTACACATGCTGATTATTTCTATAAGGATATCCCATGTACACGTGATATGACAAAGGCTGAAGTTGAGGGTAATTACGAACTTGAGACAGGAAACGTAATCGTAGACGAGATTCTCAACATCCGTAAGATAAATCCTGATCACACTCCTGCTGTTCTTGTAAAGAATCATGGCCCATTCTCATGGGGTACTTCTCCTGATAATGCTGTTTATAACGCAAAGGTAATGGAGCAATGTGCTAAGATGGCTTTCATCAGCTATAGCATAAATCCTCT
>JAILIJ010000220.1 GCA_024695315.1 Bacteroidaceae bacterium | reverse complement strand
ATTCAACTCACGGACCCTACGTCCTATAAGCTGAGTCGTCTGCGAACCGAAGTCTAAGATAATTATTTTCTGCTGCATAGAAATTTTTACAAAACGTAAAATTAATTTCGTGCAAAGATAATCAAAATATATTGAACTAATAAGTTATAACACATTCTTTTTTATCTAAAGACTCAAAAAAACTATTATTTACCGTTGAAAACACGCGAGCAGACAAAATCATCAAACGAAATTACAAATAACAAAACAAGACCTTCCATTTTTCCACTACGCAAAATATCAATGGACATCTACCCCATCAAACCACAATTCTGTTATCGCCGTATCTTCATATTTAGCACCCGGATAAACATCTTGTATTTCAAACTTCAAAGTCCAATCTGGAGCACCTTTCTTATGATAGCCTAGCGTATCAACAAAAAAGACTTGTTCTGCGCGAGTATCTTTAAGATTCAAAATAGCATAAGGCTTACCATTATAATACATTTTCAACTTCTTAACTCGCGAATTATTATTCCATGCACTTTGTGATTTAGCATACCCATTTACTATTTTTACATGCGTAATACGAGGACAAGAGCCATCAAAAGTATATGTCACAGCCTCTCCTTTCCCCTGCCCATCAACACCTTCTACCCAAGCCGTTTCAAGATCAAAGTCATGAGCATTTTTTGATATATACGTATTCTTACCTGCGCTAAGCAAAGAACTTGAAGAACTGATTTTCTTAACTTCTCCGCCACAATACCAACTACACCCCTGACCATAGACATCTTCATACAGATATGCTGAAGCATGAGCAGCCTGCTCCTTTTCCGAAGGGCTAGCACCAGAATCCCACAAATCACATATTCTTTTATATTCCGCTATTGATATTGATGGCCAAGGATGTTCCTCCACAGAACTTAATTCCTTACCCCAGCCAACATTTCTTTGAGCAATAGCGCAAACCGCACAAAAAGTGAATATCACACACGCCATACAAAGACGATAATAACGATAAAATTCCACGACTTTCATTTCATTAAAAAATTACATTTTTAAGGATATGCAAATATAAACATTCTTAAAATATCCGAACACAATTCTATAGAATTTTCTTCATATCCGCATTTAATTTCCTAAAAAAACTATCACACAAAATCCGTCACATCGTCCCTGCAATCCCTCACTCTTTCTCGTTACTGCCAAATCTATACTCAGCCATATTCACGTTCAAAATTAACGAGATTACCGACCTTTTCACGCCTATCTTACTTCCACCAGTCCCTTTACATAGCAACAAAAGAATAATCATCAAGCCCTATAAGCCCTTTGTGCCTTATGGCTACGAGACGCGAAGTGAACCTATCGCTACTATTCTTACATTTAAGCAATTTGCCCAACACATCTCGTCTAAAATTCACTTCTTTCAATCCCATGGCAGCATTTATAAAATTGCTATCCTTAGTTTTTGCATCTATAGCTTCTTGTAATTCTGAGACATAATCTTTTCTATGTGCCACCTCATACATCATCATTATATAATGAGCCAAGGCGTCACTTGCAGCAAATACGACACAATCGTCATTTATCTCAAACTTTCCACATCTAAACCCCTGCTCACTTGTTGCATCCTTACAGTTTATAAGATATGGAGGGTTATTAAAATCCACCAGTTTACCGAAAGAATGCTGAAGGACGCCCGAAGTCTTATCATAGCAGAAAGCCACACTATCGCCATAACTTATCCATTCTCCCCCCTGCCAAACAGCTACAAGGGTAGCAAATGAACCTTCGTCATAGAACTTATTGAGCAACATACCGCCTTCAGCCTTGGCTAGGTTCTCACACTCATTATAGAATGTCTCCCAGATACCCTCCATCCACGCATCAAACTCGGAATAGTTACATATAGGCGAGTCAGGCAGATTATCCAGCAGATATCGTGACCATCGGTCAGCAAACACGCCTCCGCCACCAGCCCCATCCGAAACAGCAATCCATTTCTCAGTAACCTTGGCAGCATCTTCATTTACGAGACCTTCCTCAAATTTCTTTATTGATAGTTGAATCATTGGTTCTGACTAATATTTGTTGGAGTACCTATATCCATTAACTTAATAAGCGTTGTGGCATCCGCATTCATACCCATGGCAACATGACGTCCTGTCCTCGAATCATTCAGACATCGAGCAATATCCTGATTATAACGTTCTGGCAACAGACTTGAAAGTTCGAATAACGTTTCAGCATACCTATCGCCAGCGAGTTCAGACTTAGTAATAGGACAAGCCACCACATTAGAAGACTTATTGGCAGTAAAGTGAATATTAAAAAGAATCACATTACCATCATTTGTAAACATAGCCTTCAACTCGTTTGCTTTCTGCATTACCGTCTCTTTGGACGCCCCATTAAACTCTCCATCTGTGATGTGTATGATGGTAGGTGGGTAGCAATCCTTTTCGTGATGTTCCTTCATCCATTCGTCAAGCAGTTTCTTGGCATAGTCGAAGGCATCGTGATAATGTGTCCAACTGCCATCGTGACGGGCACTTATCCATTGTACCTGTTCTACTTCCTTTACCTGCACTCCCTTTCGAGTTCTCGTTTCCTTCCTTGTTGTAATCTTTGTGAAAGGATGATTCTTCAGTTCTTCTGGCGATACGAAATCACGTCCTTCCAGTTCTCCCTGCCATCCGCTATATGCGCTTTCTCCATATCCCACTACGGCAATGTCATAGTAATGTCTTGTCTCACCCATCTTTACACATCTGAGCACAAGTTCGTTTATCTGGTTGTTTACAATACGTGCTGCTGCTTCTGCCATGGTCATCTCTTCGCCAAAAAGAGATGTGGTGTGTCTCATACTTACCGAATGGTCCACAAGGAATATGAATGCGGTAGGCGTATTGCGTGTTATCTGAGCCGTGTAAGGCACCTTTGCCTGCATATTATCTGCCTGCGAAGGAATCGGAATACCGAAGTTCCCGATATTGGTAATATATTTCAGAGGAATGAAATTCTTTACGAGAACCTCAGCTTGAAAAAAAGGCTGTTCTGCGTCATCTAAGTCGAAATGTTTTTGTGCCTTTACCGATTGGAAATGTATCTTCTTCAAGTCGTCTAGCGCTTCGCCCTTGTTCGCACCAGTCCTTGTGGCATTCATATTCGAGTACTTACTATGCTGCCAGCCTACCACCTCCGTGTCAATCTCTAAAATCACAGGGTTAGAGATTCTGCCATCCTGCATAGCCACATACATCATAGGATGCTGGGATGTGAAACTTTCCCTAACATAATTCTGAAGCTGATCTCTCTTATCCAAATCCCTCGACAGCTGTCCGCCTCCTGGTTTGGCTATATTAATACCCTTGCTCTCGCAGTCGCCCCACGAATGCAGTCCTCCGTTCTTTATAATTGACTCAAGGTTATCTCTATCCGTAAAATGATAAAGCTTTTTTATGCCATTATCCTTGAGCACCTGCATATAATCTTGCCAATTTGTTTTCTTTTCCATATATGTATCTAATTTAACTAAAGTTTAGCAAGTTCGGTGCGGCTTCGCTTGCAAGCCCCACCCAAAAGAAGTTATTGATAAGTATAACATTCTTTTTTCACTCTTCATAAATTATATAAATCCCAATTATAAATGCTATATAATCATTTCTGTTCCAAGTCGAACAAATCCTGCTCTCTCTTCTTCTCCTCATTCCTGTTCTCCCCGTATGGATAAGTG
>JAILIJ010000218.1 GCA_024695315.1 Bacteroidaceae bacterium | reverse complement strand
TAAGTTAATCATATGTATTCGTATCCATATTCAACAGTGGAAATTACTCGCATCTTGTTATCATACAGATATATACGAATAAATGTGATGCTCATTTTTAACATTTCGTTAGCCGCCGCCCAGGCTTTCTGTGGGATTCTTGGTTTTCTAGCTTCAATTCTTTGCTAGAAAAAGTTTTTTTGTATAACTTTGAGGCGTAAATATAAGACTCAACAAAAATATGAAATACGGAGTAATAGGAACGGGGGCTATTGGTGGGTATTATGGCGCAAAACTTGCCAAAGCTGGGTGTGATGTTCATTTCCTTTTGCATAAGGATTATGAATACGTTGTGAAACATGGCTTACGAGTGGATTCTGTTGATGGTAGTTTTCTACTTGATAATGTAAATGCCTATCGCTCTACGGTAGATATGCCCCAGTGCGATTGTGTGCTGGTGTGCTTGAAGTCTGTAAATAATCATCTTCTAACTACGCTATTGCCTCCTCTTCTAAAAAATGATACGCTTGTTGTACTAATACAGAACGGAATAGGAGTAGAGGACGATGTTCAGGAGTTATTCCCAAATGTGTCCTTGGCAGCAGGATTGGCTTTCATCTGTTCTGCTAAGACAGAACCAGGAGTTGTTAATCATCAATGTTATGGATACATAAATATTGGAAATTTCTCTTGTCAGAACCAGAGTATGATAGATGATGTGGTGAATGATTTTCGTATTGCAGGTATTGATGCCAATGAGGTTGAGTATCAAGAGGCACGCTGGAAGAAAGCTGTATGGAATATGCCTTTCAACGGAATGACGGTTGCCCTCAATACGCAAACCGATACTTTGTTAAGGTATCCGTCAACTTTACGTCTTATAAAAGAACAGATGATGGAGGTAGTAAATGCTGCCAAAGCCTGTGGAGTGAAAAATATAGACGAGTCTTTTGCGGATAAGATGATAGATAATACGATAAATATGACGCCTTACTCGCCATCTATGAAGTTAGATTATGAATTTGGTCGTCCTATGGAGATTCGTTATCTTTATCAACGGCCGATTGAAATGGCACGTAAGATGGGGTTTCGTATGCCGAAACTTGAAATGCTTATGGATGAACTTTTGTTTATTCAAGATTCTATGTAATTTTGCATTCGTGAAAGAGTGTAATTATGCTCAAGAATATAAGTCCTAAAAAGAAATGTATTATGAAGTTAAATGCTAGCAACATATTGCATAATGGTAGATGGATGTCTTTGGCTTCGTATTATATATCTCATCCTAATCAATTGAAGAAAATTATAGCTGATGTGCAGGATTATGCGTCTAAGGATGGGCTACATAAAGTTAAGGAAGATGTCTTTACTTTATATTTTTATGTTAGAGATATTGTAACTGGTAAGTATAAAGATTATAACCCAGCTAATTTACTGCTTGTGGTAGCTGCTCTAATATATCTCGTCACTCCTACTGATGTAATCCCCGATTTCCTTCCTGTTGGTTTTGTTGATGATGTGTCCGTAATAGGGTGGGTAATAACACAAGTAAGTGATGAGATAAAGCATTATATGGATTATAAATCTAATAATCCGTAATATAATAGCTTGAATTAAGAACCTGAGTTTAATACTTATATAGATCATGTACACTACAGATACAGATAAGAAAATTGCGGAAGCAATAAAAGAAAGGATGTGTAAGTTGGGAAAGACTTTATCAACAGCAGAAAGCTGTACAAGTGGGAGGATTGCTGCTACTTTAACGAGTGTAGATGGAGCTTCTGAATACGTGCAGGGAGGTTTGGTAGCTTACCAAGATGACGTAAAATCAAGATTCTTGGGGGTGCCGCCTTCATTAATTAAGGAATATGACGTCGTTAGCGAACCAGTAGTTAAGGCTATGGTTGCTGGGGCTTGTAAAATGTTTGATACTGACTTTGCTATTGCTAGTACTGGATATGCCGGCTCGGGGTCGAATGGCATAAGTTCTGGCACGATATGGATTGGTTGGGGAGGAGGTAAAGATATACATGCGAAATGTCTTAATGAAAATTTAGGACGTGAAGCAAATACGGCCCATGCTGCAGAATGTGCTGTTAGAGAATTTCTTGATTATATTAACAGTCGTATGTAATTGTGAAAACTGTAAAGATGAATAAAAAAAGCGTGTTTTTATTTTGCTTTTTCCTCATACCTATTCTTGCTTTTTCTCAGGTTTCTTTTCTCAAACAGAAAAATATGGGAAGATGGAAAGTGGAGGGGGCCAACTATAGTGGAATTGCTTATCTTGGAGATAATAAATATGCTGTTGTTAATGATAAGGATAGGGCAGATGGCTTTTATGTATTCAATATTGATTTGGATAGCATAACAGGCAAGGTTAAGAATGTGGAAATTGTTTCAAAACCTTCTGTACTAGAGCTTATAAATGCAAAAAATGGATTGTCTTTACGTGATGCTGAAGGAGTAGCTTATGTCTCAGATGTACCTTCGGTATTTATCTCAGGGGAAGGAGATCAAAGGGTGTTGGAGTATTCTCTTGACGGGTGTCCTACAGGTAGGGAACTTAAAGTTCCTTCTGAGTATAGTTTAGAAGCCATATATCCAAATTATGGTTTTGAGGCATTAACATATTCAAAGCATGACAAATTGTTGTGGACAGTTACTGAACATACGGTTAAAGCTGATGGAAAAAAATCAGGTTACGGTAATATAACAGGATGCAAACTCCAACTTCTAGCTTTTAGTCCAGTTTCATGTAAAATGGTCTCTTCTGTATCTTATATGACGGATGTCCCTACTTCGAAAAAGAAGCCACGAAATTATGCTTTTGGCGTTTCTGCAATGGCAGCATTGGATGACGGGAAATTGTTAATACTTGAACGCGAATTCTTTGTTGCTCGTAGGTTTATAGGCAGTTTTGTTAAGAATAAGATATACTGTGTTGACCCTTACGATTTTGATAGTAATGGAATCGTGAAGAAGAGGCTTGTGGCGGATTTTAAGACAAAATTCAATATCACAAGTAGAAGTCTTGCAAACTATGAAGGTATGTGCCTTGGACCTCACCTTGAGAATGGAAGGCAGACTTTGATTCTTCTCTCTGACTCACAGAACAATTTTGGTAAGATGTTATATCATATGAAAGATTTTATCAGAGTTGTTATATTGTAGAATTAATTCAAAATAATTAGTCAGAAAAATGAGAAATTACCGACATATATTGATAATGGTTATGCTTCTGTTAGGAACTTGTTCTATAATGGCTGAGACGCCTAATGAGAAGCAGGCTAGAAATTATTTTACACGGGTGTATAATATGGTATATGGGAAGGAGGGATGTTCTTTTTCTTATAGCGTGAATATTCTTGGTATGTATAAGGCAACTGGTTCACACTGGAGAAAAGGTAGGGTTTACAAATATTCAGAGGATAGACACGATGGGTGGGTTGATACATTAAAATATTATAAAGTTGATAAGAAAAAGAAAGTTGTAGAAGTCTATAGAGCAAATGATCCCGGTCGTACACGGTTTACGAGTAAAATAAAGTTCGGCCTTAATGACTTCAATTACCATATATCGAATTATAGTGATAAGGAGTTCGAGATTTCTCTTAATCAAAAGAAGGGAGCAGATGGAACAATAAAGCATGCAAAATTTATTGTTGATAAAAAGACTCTCTCTCCAATAAAGATAAAGGTAAAGGTTATATTTTTCTGGATTACTGTAGATATACAGAAATTCCATCATGGAATAAATGATGATAGCATATTTGTTTTCCCA
>JAILIJ010000214.1 GCA_024695315.1 Bacteroidaceae bacterium | reverse complement strand
CCACTTCATCCGAGACCGGTGCTAAGATCACATTAGATGTAAACACCTTATCATCAGGAAAGATTCAGTTTTGCATGTTAGGAAATTGTCAAGGCTATTCCGAATCTGGCACATACACAAAACAAGGGGTGTTGACGGCATCATGTCAGGACGACTTAATGCTCGACTGGCTTCCTGCATCCTATGGAGAATCTACAGTTACAATAAGAGCCGACAAAGTGAGCTATAGTGTTTCTGAAAATGAGTTCGGCGTTTCACAAACAACATACGGGGACATTCTTGCTTCTGGTCCATCCATAACCATAAAATTTGTGTATGAGGATGCAGCTGCCATCAAAAAGATAACATATAATGACAAATCCGCCTCTATCTATTCCATTAACGGACAAGCCGTCAATATGCCCGCAAAGGGAGTCAATCTCATGAAACGTGCAGACGGTATGATGATTAAGGTATATAATAATCATTAACTCAAGTTCAGCAAACGCCTCACTTGCTTGAAGTTAAAAAGAGTTATAGGAAAGTAATAAAGAAGTTAAAGAGATCTATCTTTTGGGAAGTCTGCCATACGACACAGAGAAATTTTAGTGTCCAAGCGACTTCCCAAATTTTTGTTCTGAAAATTTCAAGCCTATAATCGTATTATTTGAAAAAAGGACGTGTCCACATCGCTATTTTCAAACACCTTAATCCCCTACCATATTGCTTTCACACATGTAGCCGTCATTTCCCCGCTGAAGGGCACAAGAGTACTCCAAAAGAACAGAACCGATCAAGTTATTTCAGATCATCCTTCGTGCTACTTGTCACATCCGCTAATATAGCATTTAGATAAAGCTTCAATATCGTTCAGCTTTCTTTCGCTTCGTTTCTACAATTATCATATTATTATTTCTTTCTCCTATTGATTATATCTCAACAAGTTCATCCACATAATACCTACCCACCATAATTTTAAATTTATCTCGTGTTCCTTTCGGAATATTGATTGACTCAAGAGATTTACAACCATAGAAGATAAATAGAATAGTGTATACTTGTATTTTGAATTGTGACTGTGACTGAATTAGCAATTCAAGTTATTATTTTATTTATAAAGATTTATATCAATAATATATGATATGTTTAGCGATAACACTCTCCTATACTAAGACTGGGAAAGGCACAAAAATCAAACATTTATTCCCTTAATAAGTGCCTTCTAAGACGCATTTTAGACTCATTTCGAGCCCATTTTCAGCATTTTAGACTCACTTACAAACTGAGAGTATGATGTTTTGCAACAACCATTTCCTCGATTTACACGGTCAAATTATCGGTTCTTCGTTTAGAAAAAGACCTATTGGACAAGATTGTTGCAAGTATCTGTCGCATATTCCGTGCCTTCCGTGGTCGCTAAAAAAAATAAGAGTTAAGAATTAAGATTTGTACTACGAATTACCCCAAAAAACGTATAACATTATAAAAAAATTTCCTCTAATTTTCTAAATTTTCGTTCCACTATCCTACCGTGTTCAGTAAAGATGTGACGGGTGAATGTATAAAATAAACGATGAAAATAGTAAAAACACATAGAGTGAGAAAGACTTTATTGTCAAACAAATACAAATGATTCTTAATAAATATTGAGTATAAAATACAAATCTAAATAAAGAATTGACCTGTGTAAATTCACAATTTTTAGGTATTGTGAGTTAGTATAAATTGGTCTACCTTTGCAAAAAATTATGTAGTAGAATAAAAGGAAACAGGTTAACTTAATGACACAATTTTACCATGTACAAGAGACGTGGTAAGCTTAATAGCCGATAATAGGTAATGAACAGTATTATGAAACCATATAGAACATTTTTAGGTGTTCTCTCTATTTGTATGGTAGTGTTTTCGACACTACCCATAACTGTTTATGCCAATAACTCAAAAGAAATAAATGCGCTCCTTAGCAAAGGCGAGGAGGCTATAATCAAAGGAGACAAAATAGCCGCGGTAAAATATTTCTTCACAGCCAAGAATAAGGCAGAAGCAGAAGACTTAGACAGTTTGCATTGCCTTTCTCTCTACGATATTGGCTATTGCTATTATTCTGCGTACGAAAATGGAGAAGCCCTGAAATGCTTTACAGAAGCTTTAGAGATTTGTCGAGCAAATAATCTTGGGTGGATTCTTGAGCTCCAGATACTGAACGGAATTGGTGCCGTGTACTATGATGACAACAACATAGGCAAGTCCCTTGAGATAACGGAGAAATGTCTTGAAAAAGCTAAAGAACATAATGATACAATAGACATTTACACATATTCCCTAAACATAGCACGTGTCCATTTAAGGATAAGACAATACGATAAGGTAGAATATTACCTAAAGTTAGCGAGTCAAAATATGTCGTCGGATAAAGACGCAGATTTGATGCGTATTAAAGTTGTTCGTGCCATGATGTATCAGCGTCAGGGTAAGATAACAAATCTAAAAAATCTTGCTAAAGAAATAATACATTCGGACAAGACACAAAATAGCGACAAGGCTTCGATATACTATTTTTTGATGTGCATAGAGCAAGACGAAGGAAATATAGATCAAGCGTTAAATTACGCCAGGCTATCCGAAAAATACGCATCTATAAAGATGAAGCCAGACTTGTACAATAACATATCGGACATATATAAAACGAAGGGTGAACTATACCTTGCACTTGCTTATAAGGACTCGTCTAAAGTATATATAGACTCCTTACAGAAGGTACAGGATAAGCAACTCACGGAACGCTACAAGATAAAGATTGAAACATCAAAGTTGCAAGCCGAGATGGATAATAAGATAGCAACATTCACGAACCATCGTAATATGCTTATCTTGCTATTATGCTGCGTCTTATTACTTACAGCAATCATTTTCACCGTTTTACGCAATAGACTTGTCGAGCGAATGAGGAAAAACGAGCTAATGGCTCAAAAGTTGCTTAACGAACAAGAAGAGAAAAAGATGGTTGAGCGGCAAGTGCAAGAAACGGCTCAGATTGCGCGAATCCAAAGGGAACGTATGCGCGAATCCCTTCAGCAGAAAAACAACGAGTTAACGGCCACCTCCATGTTTGTATCGTCACGCAACAGTCTTATTTCTAAATTACTAGAAGAACTAAACGAACACGAAGCCACGCGTGGTGGTGACCGTGAGTTGCAAGAAATAATCAAGACTCTACGTCAGCAGTTGAAGGAGAATGATGAAACAGACTCCTATATGCTAAACTTTGAGGCTTCGAACCCTAATTTTTTCCGCAATTTAGACAAGGAACATCCCGACCTTTTGGAGTCAGACAAACGATTCTTATCTTATGTAAGAATGCGTCTTTCAAACAAGGAAATAGCCTCTCTTTTACATATTACCCCCGACTCTTGCAAGAAACGTAAGATGAGGGTAAGTGCAAAATTAGGCCTTTCCTCTTCCAAAGAATTAAGTTCTTATATTTCATCCTTATAGAATACTATTTTTAACACATTAGTACCCCCTTTGTCCCCCCTATTTTTTAG
The DNA here is from genome assembly GCA_024695315.1 of Bacteroidaceae bacterium. Classification (GTDB taxonomy): domain Bacteria; phylum Bacteroidota; class Bacteroidia; order Bacteroidales; family Bacteroidaceae; genus Minthosoma. The sequence goes on along the minus strand of JAILIJ010000214.1, from coordinate 1,675 downwards.
TCTTCCACACTGAATATGTAGTACTTTTGCACCAAGAAAATGAAACGGGTGTAAAAGTACATTCTTTTTTAGGATTTATCTAAAAAGTCCATCTGAGGCCATTTTCAAATGACCAAGGATATATATAAACAAAAAATCAAAAAAATACTCAATAAGAAATAATAATTTTTCTAAACTAAATTCAAAAATGCGTATGAAGAAGAGTTTATCTCTCTTAATGTGTATGAATATGATTGGTACAGGCTCGCTATGTGCCCAATCTCTGCCAATCAATTTCAGTAACACACAAAACGAAGCGAAAGTACAGCTTGCAGAAAAGAAGACTACAGGCATTATCAAAGTTGCTCAGAGCAAGAAGTCAATTAAATCTTCACTCTTAGCCTCAACATTTGTTAATAGCTCAGCCAACAAAATTATGGCTAAGAGCCAGACACGTATAAAGGCTTCACAGACATTCCCAGACAGCATTTATATGTACACCGTCATGGACTCACGTACCAATGACATAAATTTATGGTCTGAGGGTCAAGTACTCGGATCATATATAGCTCCCCAAACTCAGCATTACGTTGAACTGGACAATAAAACTTTACCAGCGGGAAATTTGGGTTCAAACTGCTCATATTCACGCGTAGAGGACAAGTGGTATGTCTTTGCAGATGACAATATATATGTCTTCGATGCCATTACAGGCGAAAAAGTGAATCAGGTAAATGATTATTTGCCAACCATTACTGAATATAATGAATATACTGAGCAGGAAGAGACTCAAAAGATTATCAAATATCCTACAGGAATAGGATACGACGCCTCTGCCGATAAGTTCTACATGATTACATGGAGTGGTATGCTTGAGATTAACCGCGACGATCTGTCATGTAAACTTGTATCTACTCGTGGACAACTTACAGACTGCGGATTCCCTCTGTCTGTAGCGACAGCAAAAGATGGCGTGTACTTCTTCACCTATGATGGTAATGTATTTAAGTTTAATGCCAAGGACGGAACATCAGAAAAAGTTTACAGCAATATTTACTGCGTGAACATTTCTAACAATATGACCACAGCCTCATTCGACTTTGCAACTGGAAAATTGTACTATAATGTCATAGACAATTCAGGCTATAGCCATATCTGCTGCTATAACCCTGCTACAGGCAAGTCTGAGGATATTTACACTTATGAACCAATAGGAGCATCAATGGCGGGACTATATATCCCTTACGCCAAAGATAATGCACCTTCAAATGTAAGAAATCTGAAAATTGAAGGTAATAAGTTGATGTTTACAGCTCCAACAAAAACGTATGCAACAAATCAAGAACTAACTGGTGAATTAACAGCATATATCTATGTCAATGGATACTCTAATCCTATAAAAAAGAAATGTAAACCAGGTGAAGAGCTTTCTATCGATGCCGCATTACAAAATGGTAAAAATCGTATCAGCGTAAAGGTATCTAACGAAAACGGCATGTCTGTAGAACGCGTACTTCACACTTTCTATGGCGAAGATGCTCCAGCCGCCCCTAATGATATGAATCTTGTTATTGACCAGAAGATGAATGTGACCTTGACTTGGACAGCTCCTACAGCATCTTTGAACTTTGGTCCTATAACAGATAGCAATATTAGGTATAATGTGGTACGCTACCCTGACGGAGTACAGGTGGCC
>JAILIJ010000210.1 GCA_024695315.1 Bacteroidaceae bacterium | reverse complement strand
CGTCCGACAAAAAGAAAAGTTGTCTTTTCTGATATGTTGTCTTTATATTGGAATTTATCACATTCAACCCCTTCTCCTCCAGTAAGTAGAATTATTTTTTTCTCGTTACATAGATTAAACTTACGTATGGTCGATTTGTTAGATTCGTTAAGAAGAAAAAGATGGTGAGTGAAAGATAGTCCAAACTTATACAAACGACGTGCTATATTGGCTGACATATTATTTTCTGTAAACGCATACCCCAATCCTGCCATCATAGCTGTAGTATTAGCGCCACATATACGTGCTGCAATCGTTCCGTAGATATTTGGCTTTATGGTATAGTTAAAGACATAGTCGGGCTTTTCTTTCTTGTATATCTTAATAAGTCTGTGAAGAAATTTCAAGTCGTTAAATGGATTCTTGGATGTCCTACACATCTTAACAGGAATGTAACGTATTCCGGAGGGAACAGAAGTTTGCATTTGTTCGTCTTCCTTTTCTGGAGCCACAAGAACTATATCATACCCTTTTGAATGAAGATGTCTAATTATTGGACCGCGAAAATTTATTAGTCCCCATAGGGTATTGTCACAGAATAGTAGTTTCATCTCGTTATAATTTTGTACAAAAATAGTTTTTTTATTTCTAATATACAAATGTAGTAAAGTTTTTTTGTAAAAAGAAGTCCGCCATTTTTCGGATAAATAGTTTGATAAAATGACTATTAGGCAATCTGTTCACCCTCTGTCATTTATTCTTCACTTTTCGTTCTTCTTTCATACTTTTTACTTTACGGATATACCTCTCCCGTTAATTTCTTCGGCAACGGTTCGTATCACCTTCGTATGAGGTTCGTATGACTATTGCTTTTGAAATGCGGTACAAAGATACAACATGAGGTTTGCGGAAATATGCTTTTCGATGCTTTTTGATGCTTTTTGATACTTTTCGATGCTTTTTGATGCTTTTCGATGCTTTTTATAGTTAATATCGAGTTTCAATATATAAAAAAAGAGTGCAGGATAATTTCCTGCACTCTGTGTCTTTATTCCTGTTTAGCCTTGAAAGCCATTGCATATAGCTTCATTTGCTTAAGCATAGCGAGAAGGCCATTTGAACGCGTAGGGGAGAGGTGCTCCTTCAATCCTATGTCTTCGATGAAATGGATATCTGCTTCCAAAATCTCGTCAGGTGTATGATCTGAAAGAACGCGGATGAGTAGTGTGACAAGTCCTTTAACTATTAAGGCGTCGCTTTCTGCCTGGAAGTGTATAAGACCTTCTGGAGTGAGATCAGCCTGGAGCCATACTCGACTTTGGCAACCATCGATGAGGTTGCTTTCTATCTTATATTTCTCTGGGAGTGGCTGCTGATCGCTTCCAAGGTCAATAAGTAGTTGGTATTTGTCCATCCAGTCATCATAATCGGAAAATTCCTCGATGACTTCTTCCTGTATTTCTTCTATTGTCATGATTTTATTTTTATTCGTTCCACAGAACTGTAAGCATTGTTTGACCTATAGCTTTGAGTGTCTGTTTATTTATGTTGTCTATATTATCATCCATAGTGTGCCATGTAGATGGGAATCCATCGCCCTCTGCATCGGCTCCGATAATGTCGATACAAGGTATGCCGCCAAGGTTGACCTGAACGTGGTCGTCAGTCACGTATCCGCAAGTCTCATTGCTAAAATAGTTGGTGTAGCCGAGTTTGCTTGCTGTACTCCAAACCTTATCTACAAGAGCTGGGGCGAATCGCATACTATATCCTTCCTTGTAGAATATTGTTTTGTTGCTGCCTACCATGTCAAGGTTGATGCCATAACGTGCCGTATAGCCCTCCACATGACGTACGCCTGCCCAGTATTGTGAACCGAGACACCAAGTCTTAGAATCGTCCATGTCATGATTGTCAGCAAACTCAGGTGTTCCGCTATCTTCTGCATCCCAGCAGATGAAGTCGATGGCAAGTCCTTTCTGGCGTAGCATGGCGGAATCTCCATTTGCTTTAAGATCATCATTTAGGATGCGTGCCATTTCAAGCATGACACCTATGCTACTTGCTCCATCGTTGGCTCCGTCTATAGGAGTGTGGTGCATATTTTCGTCTTCATCATGATCGGCCCATGGGCGGCTGTCCCAATGGCCAGAAATGAGGATGTGGACATTTGCATCTGGGTTGATACAAGCAACGATGTTGCGCATTTTTATTGGTGTGCCGTCGTAAAGCTTAGAGTCGGCATATTGATTGTATACTTTTGCTCCAAAACTCTCGAACTTGTTGGCTATGTAATTACCACAACTATCGTGAGCTGCTGTATTCATTACGCGAGGTCCGAAACTGCATTGCTTGGCTACGTATTCGTATGCGCTATCGGCACAGAAAGAAGGCACTTCAATTACGGTTTCTTCTGCCTCGGAAGTCTTATTATTGCCTTTACATCCACATAGGACAATCAAAGCAATAAGGTATATGATTTTTTTCATGTTATGCTGCTTTTTCTTGTTTGCTGGCTCTCCACATTAGCCATGTTCCGAGAATACAGAATGGTATACTTAGAATCTGTCCCATGTCGAGAATCATTCCCTGTTCAAAATCTACTTGTTCTTTCTTCAAGAATTCAATAAAGAAGCGGAACAAGAATATTGTTGTTATGCAGAATCCAAAATAGAATCCATTTCCCGGCTTGAAAGTTGCGGATTTGTCCTGTTTTGTCTTGAAGATAGCGTATTGGATAACGAAAATGACAAAGTAGGCTATTGCTTCATATAGCTGTGCAGGATGCCGCGGTACGAGCATTCCATCGACTAATGCCTCACGACTATGGAAAATGAAGGCCCAAGGCACATCGGTAACGTTACCTATTATTTCTGAGTTCATAAGGTTGCCAAGACGAATGAATCCTGCAGTAACGGGTACAGCTATTGCTACATTATCGATAACATGTAGAATAGGCATTTTGACATTACGTGCATACATTATCATAGCGAGTATAATACCTATCGTGCCGCCATGGCTTGCAAGACCTGCATATCCAATAACGTTAAACGACCAGCTGTCTGGGGCAAAGCGTATTGGTAACAGCATCTCTATAAAGCCTTTTACGCTCGTAAGATAGTATTCTGGCTCGTAGAAGATACAGTGGCCAAGACGTGCTCCGGCAATTATTCCGAAAAAGCAGTAGATAAACAGAGGATCGAATTTCTCGTCTTCAATTTTCTGGTGTCTATAGATTTTCATCACAATTATGAAGGCAAGAACGAGGCCTATAACCCAACATATCGAATACCATCGTATAGGTATGAATCCTATTCGGAAAATCTCTAATGAAGGTTGCCAGTCGATAAATAATGAAAGCATTTTATTATGGTATTTTTAAGTTCCGGAAGTAGTTAGAAAGTTGTAAAAATGAAGTTAAATTGTAGTTAAAAATACGATTGTTGTGACGGAAAATGTTCCGCGAACAACTCTTAATTCTTAACTCTTAACTTCGGCTTTGCCAAACTTACGAAACTTGAGTTATGGTATTTGTTACAAGAAGAAACGAGTAATGAGTCCGTTAGGAGGCTCATTACCCATTTTATATTTGTATGTGTTATACGTTAAATCTGAAGTGCATGATGTCGCCATCCTGCACGACGTATTCCTTACCTTCGACACCAAGTTTACCGGCTTCACGTACTGCAGACTCGCTTCCATATTTGATGTAGTCGTCATACTTAATGACTTCGGCGCGGATAAATCCTTTTTCGAAGTCTGTATGGATGACTCCTGCACATTGTGGTGCTTTCCATCCCTTACGGAAGGTCCAGGCCTTGACTTCCATTTCGCCTGCTGTGATGAATGTCTGGAGGTTGAGAAGAGAGTAAATGGCCTTAATAAGACGGTTACAACCGCTTTCTTCAAGTCCCATATCTTCAAGGAACATTTGCTTTTCCTCGTAGCTTTCCAATTCAGCTATATCAGCTTCTGTTTGTGCGGAGATGACCATAAGTTCAGCATCTTCACCCTTGATTACCTCGCGTACCTTTTCCACATATTCA
>JAILIJ010000170.1 GCA_024695315.1 Bacteroidaceae bacterium | reverse complement strand
TGAACATGTCACGTGCACGGCACTTAAACCAAGGATAACCAGCCTGTATATAGTTTTCTCCATCTTTTTCATAATGGAACTGATGGGCAGCATTTATCAAGCATGACTGAAAACTTGAGCGTGGAACATGTACTTCGTATTCTTTATCGAATATTTCTGGCAATGCCTTAGAATCAAGCTCATTAATGCCTGCTGCAAAGACAATGCTTTCACCTTTTTTTATTTCGAACTCAAAATATCCAGGAACATACAAGTCTTCGCTATATTCGTATCCAAGTTCTTGCTCCTTGTAATACTCAATTCCCCTATACCAGTTTGGTTCAAAGACATAGTTTGTCGGTTTGCTAAGTTGCATATATAGTTCTGGATAGCCACTGTACATGCAAGTCTTGATTCCTCCATCTACCTGATGATATTCCCTACTAGCCAAAGAATTCTCATGAGTGCATTCTTTAACACTTCTAAAAGCCAAGAAAGGACGCAAACGCAATGTAGTAACCGAATGAGCTTCGAGCAAAGTATATCGAATCAAGAAACGATTCTCATAATGCTGAAAAACTCTTTCTTTCTTCAAAACTACACCTCCCACACGATAAATAGTCGTTGGTAACTTATCCCACGTCCATTCACGAATATACTTATGGCCATTAGGACTGAACACATCACCTGAATACTTATGAAGACCAAGATTAAACTGAGCTCCATGCTGAATCACGGTTTCATCCAAAGATGAAAGCAACACATGATTGTCATCATCAATCTCTGGTACCGGAACAACCAACAGACCATGGTACTTTCGCGTATTGCAATCAACAATAGAAGAGCAAGAATACGCACCAGACCTATTTGTTCGAAGAATCTCTTTAGGAAGAGCCTCTTGCAAATTTGTCATTTGAGCCTTATCAAAACGTAAATAACTCATAGTCGTATTTTAAGGTATTATACTAATTATTCAATGATTCACTAATAACGTAATTGTTACGCGTTTCAAATTTAGGCAATATTTTACACTTAAACAATCTTTGTAAGTTTTTTTTCTTTTTTTTTGCCGATTTGAAGCTGAATAAAGGATAAAACATGTTATACAACATATTTTTTATCCTTATATTTTGTTTGTTTGCAAACTAAAATGTAACTTTGCAGCATAAATTTAACTTTTAAGTTCAATACAAATGAAGAAAGATTCGCAAAACATTGTTGAAGTTATAGACTGTCAGTGCAGTTTCTCATGTCTGCTAACAGACAATGAGAAGGAAGAATTGAAAGCGAATCTAACAATTCAAAAATTCAAAAAAAGCGAAATTATATATAAGGAAGGCGACGTGCCACAAAATCTGCTTTGCCTAATAACTGGCAAAGTAAAGATTTATAAGGATGGTGTAGGAGGAAGGACTCAAATTATGCAAGCCATCCGTCCATCTAGCCTTTTCGGATACCGCGCTTATTTTGCAAATCAGAATTACATAACTGCCGCTGCTGCTTTCGAGACATCAACAATAGCAATGATTCCTATGAATATCGTGGCAAAATGGTGTGAAGAAAACTCCAAATTATCTTGCTTCTTCTTGAAGAGCATGGCTGTTGAACTTGGAAACACTCAAGAGAGAATAGTAAACCTAACTCAAAAGCACATCCGGGGTCGTCTTGCCGAAGCAATTCTTTTCCTAAAAGAGAATTTTGGCGTCGAAGAAGATGGAGTCACACTTTCCATTAGTCTATCGCGCGAAGATATGGCAAACTTGTCCAATATGACGACATCAAATGCCATACGAACACTATCAGCCTTTGCTACAGAAAATCTTATTCGTCTTGAAGGGCGCCGCATAGTAATCGAAGACGAAGAGAAACTTAGGCACATAAGCAAAATGGGATAAACCATTAGCTATACATGACAAATAATCATATTAAAAAAAGAATATTAAACGCTGGAAATCACATGATGATATCCAGCGTTTAATATTTCTATCTAATATGGTTGTATTATGAAATCAATTTCTTCTTTCAAAACCGTAGCCTTTATTGGTTCAGATGCTTTTCCATTAAGTGCTTTGCTGTCACAACTCACAATAGCTTTACCACAATCCTCAACAACCACCGTACTTGCTCGATAAGGATGCACATTCTTATAATTTAGGAAGCGCCCCTTACCCAATAGCCAAAAGCCCTCAAACATCTGCCACCATTTAGGGCGAGTTATTACAGAAATATCTAATGCGCCATTATAGGGAACAGCATTCGGAGTCTGTCCATACCCTAAACAATTACCTATACAAATGGACATATATTCTCCCTGTAATTGTTCTGTGTCTATACGCAGGGCCATCTTGAAAGACTTGCGTTCGAATACCTGACTTAAAAATACAGGAATAAAAGACAATCGCTTAGATCCTATTAAGCGCAAGGCATCATTCGATATTTTTACAAGTCTTGCCCCTAAGCCTATATTTATGCAATTTACAAAATATCGAGTCTGCGGTATGGTATCGTCCATATATTTACATACGCCAATATCAATCTTTCTCGTATGGCGAGCAATAATGTTTTCAACAGAACGTTTGTAAGTATCGACCTCTATTCCCCAGAAACGTGCAAAGTCATTAGCGATACCATTTGGAATTACTCCTATTGCGAATCCTTCAACAAGAACAGCCTTATTCTTCATGATTGCATTTATCGCATCATTGACAGCACGGTCACCTCCCACAATAACTATTGTTCGATAACCATTCTGACATAACATTGCAGTTAGGCGTTCCACAGAGTCTTCATCTTCGGACTGTATAAAATCATATAACACTCCCTTTTGCTCCATATACTTTCGTATTAAGAGCCATCGCTTATGAGACTTGTAAGACCCCGAATGTGAGCTATAAACTACCCCCCATCTGTTCTTATCTGTCATTCTTTTTGCTATTTATTTGTTTTTATACTTCTCACTTAACAAAATCGGCCCATAGCTGTTTAGCCACCTCTACCCTTTCTTCAATTGGCATATCACAACTAAGCCAATGTATATTTACTCCCCTACGTTCCATTCCTCGGAACCATGTCATCTGCCTCTTTGCAAATTGATGAATTGCAATTTCCAACTGTGAAACCATTTCCTCATATTTAAGTTGTCCAATGACATACATAGTGACGAACTTATATTCAAGACCATAGTATATTAGGTCGTCTGGTTTCACCCCAGAATCAATAATATTACGTATCTCATCAACCATCCCCTCTTCAAGGCGAGAATGTAGACGAGCACTAATTTTCTCTCTTCTCAGTTCACGATTGATATCAAGTCCTATCACAAGACTTTCTATCTTCGGAAACTCTCTCTCATCTAAAGGAGTCTTTTGATAATAATCCTCGATTTCTATTGCACGGATAGCCCGCTGTGCTGTATCGACATCCGTCGTATTGTGGAGCGTCTTATAACCTTTTAAAATATCTGTAAGTTCGTCTAGCGACTTTCCTTCTAAAGAAGCACGAAGTTCGGGATTCTGAGGTACAGGACTAAGACGATATCCTCGCAAAACACTCTCAAGGTACAATCCCGTACCTCCGCACATTATTGGAACAGCTTTATGCTCACACGCCAACTTAAAAGCCTCGAGGAAATCATGTTGAAATTCGTATACATTATATTTGGCACCGGCATCCGCAATATCTATTAGATGGTAAGGAATTGGATGACCATTAACAATATAGTCACCTAAATCCTTTCCAGTACCAATATCCATGCCACGATATACCTGACGACTATCCGCGCTAATTACCTCACCACCAAGTTCGAAAGCAAGATGGGTAGCAAATGTTGTCTTGCCACAAGCTGTAGGCCCAAGTATGGTGAGCAATTTATCCATTACCAATATCTAAAAGTATATATTTTATAGACTGTTCAACAACTCCGTATATCCAAACATAGACTTAATCTCATCTACAATTAGATAGACAGTTCATCAAGCACACGAATAAGTCCCTTATTCATCTCTTTGTCTGATCGGATTGCATCTGTAAATGGCACATATACCACTTCATCATTACGAATACCAATCATGACATTACGCTGACCATCAAGTATGGCGTCGATTGCACCAGCTCCCAGACGTGAAGCGAGGATACGGTCACGTGCAGATGGAGAACCACCACGCTGAAGGTGTCCAAGAATACTAACACGTACATCATACTGTGGATACTCCTTTTTAACACGGTCAGCATAGAACATAGCTCCACATTTTGGACTTTCACTTACAATCACTATACTTGAGTTCTTACTCTTACGTATTCCACGACCGATGAAATGTTCCAACTGGTCAGCATCAGTATTATCCTCAGGAATAATAGCAGCTTCTGCACCACTGGCAATAGCACTATTCTGAGCCAAAAAACCAGCATCACGCCCCATAACTTCTACAAAGAAGATACGTTCATGTGAATTGGCAGTATCACGAATCTTATCGACACAGTCAACAATAGTATTCAAGGTTGTGTCATAACCTATTGTCAAGTCTGTACCATACAAGTCATTATCTATTGTACCTGGAAGACCTATACATGGCACATCAAACTCTTGAGCAAAAATGCGCGCACCTGTCAACGAACCATTACCACCAATAATGACAAGAGCATCGATTCCTTCTTTCTGAATAGTCTCATAAGCCTTCTGACGTCCTTCTGGTGTCTGAAACTCTTTAGAACGAGCACTTTTCAAAATAGTTCCTCCACGTGCGATAATATTACTAACACTTTCTGTAGTAAACTCAGATATCTCATCGTTCATAAGGCCCTCATAGCCACGATAGATTCCTTTTACACTGAAACCTTTAGAAATTGCGCTACGAGTTATGGAACGAATAGCAGCATTCATACCAGGAGAGTCACCTCCAGAAGTCAAGATACCAATACAATTAATTTTTGCCATATTCTTTGGTTTTATACATTAGAATATTTTGTGTTAGTTAATGACTTAACCAAAACACGAGAACACCCACACTCCATGCGGCAATCACACGCCATGCGTAATGGCGAACATACCAACTAAGGGATAGATGTTCTATCTGCAGAATTGCCTGACCTGCAAGTGTTCCGACGAACAATAAACTGCCGCCCATAGCACAACAATAGGCAAGCATCTGCCAATAAAATCCGTTTTGAGCAAACGCAGATGTGGTGTCGTGGAGTTCCATAGGAAACATATTTAATCCCATAAGCACCACCGGTACATTATCGACGACGCTTGACAACACGCTCAACAACACACCATAAATGTATATATTATTAACGTTGCTTTCTAACCAGTCGGCACAATAGCCTAAGGCTCCACATTCCTTTAGAGCACCGGCTCCAAGTGCGACACCAATGAAATATAGAATTATTCGCATGCCTATAAATTCTGTATTTCGCAAGTAATTACGCTGCACAAAGATTGCTATTCCGTTGCGCTTAAAATTAAATATTCCTTCAACTACCCACAAGAACGAGAGTACACATAGCGCACCGAGGAAAGGAGGTAGTTTCGTTAAAGAATGGAAGCTTGGGATGAACCATAGGCCTCCAATACCAATAATTAGAAAAACAATCTTCTGCCAATTAGACAAAAAGGAATCATCTAAATCGTATCTAGTAATCACAGAAGTTGTCTCAACCCCACCTTTTAACATTGTTCCAAGAAGGATATTAAATGTAACAAGACTTGCAAGACAAGGAAGTACCATTCCCGCAGAGAATGCTGAAGGCGTAATGACTCCTCTTTCCCATAACACAAGTGATGTCATATCGCCAATAACAGTAAAGCATCCTCCAAGCAGCGCCGAAACAAGAATTGTACAAGCAAATATCTGTCTCTGATAATGTGATTTGACAATTTTACCAACAAGCCCCATCATAAGAACAACTGTTGTTAAATTATCCACGTTAGCAGATATGATAAATGTAAGAATCGAAAGTATCCAGAGAAAACGTCGCGAACTTCTCATTCTAAGCCAGCGTGTCAATGCCTCAAACACGCCGTTATTATTGAGCATCTCAAGAATTGTATTTGTTGAAATCAAAAAAAGTATAACAGAGCAAGCCTCTGCTATGTATTGGGCCAAAATGTGACTAGAGACAAACTCCTTCACGCTTGTCGTCGTAGAAAAGGCTCCATCAAGAAACAATATATATTCATCCGGATGTACCATGTGGATATAATCTCCAGCCCGGAGCAGATAAAGAATCCACACAATAACTCCGCTAAACATTGCCACACCAGCTCTGTTTATCCTATTCACCTGTTCAGTTGACATCATGAGATATGCAAAGAGCAGAACTGAAACTATAATCAATGTCACTAATAACATACTGATTCTTATTTGTTATTTTCCTATACCTGGCACTAGTGGAGCGGTAAACGGGACTCGAACCCGCGACCCTCGGCTTGGGAAGCCAATGCTCTACCAACTGAGCCATTACCGCATTTCTCCCACAAAAATACTAATAATTTATGATGTATCGTACTATTTAACCGAAAAAAAACATCAACTTGTTTTTTATTTTATAAGAATCGACATATTTTACTCCTTTTTCTCTAACTTTGCACTATGATTCTGAAGAAACTTTCAATATTAAACTATAGAAATATCTCTAGCGCAGAACTCGAGTTCTCACCTAAGATAAATTGTCTTATCGGACAAAATGGAGAGGGCAAAACTAATGTTTTGGACTCCATCTTTTTCCTTTCCTTCACTAAAAGTACCGCCAGCAGCGTAGACTCTACAAATGTGAAGCACGGAGAGGAAATAATGATGGTGCAGGGCATTTATGAACTTAACGATGCTGAGGAGGAAATATCTATAGGCATGAAACTTCATCAGAAGAAAACAGTAAAGAGAAACAAAAAGGCATACAAAAAACTTTCTGAGCACATTGGATTACTACCTCTAATTATCGTTTCGCCTAAGGATTCCGAATTGATAGGAGGAGGAAGCGAAGAAAGACGCAAATTCATGGATTTGGTCATCTCACAATATGATGGAGAATATCTTTCTGCACTAAGTGCTTATAACAAAGCCTTACAGCAACGAAACTCTATGCTGAAAACTGAAGAAGAACCTAATATAGATATCATTTCTGTATACGAAGAAATGATGGCTATGTACGGAGAAATTGTCTACAAGAAAAGAAGCGAATTTATAAATGAGTTTATTCCGCTTTTTCAAGATTTCTATACAGCAATTTCAGGAGGTAACGAGACTATCGGTTTGAAGTACACAAGCCATTGCGAAAGAGGGCCTTTACTAGAGGTGATTCAAAGAGACAGAGCAAAGGATTTGATAATGGGATATTCGCTCCATGGCATACATAAGGATGAACTTGAAATGACACTTGATGGATTCCCAATAAAACGTGAAGGAAGTCAAGGACAAAACAAGACATACCTCATTTCGCTAAAACTGGCACAATTCAATTTCTTAAGCAGAACGGGAAGTAAAACGACTCCTTTACTATTGCTAGATGACATATTTGACAAGTTAGACTCTACAAGAGTAGAAAATATCGTCAAACTTGTTCTTAAAGATTCTTTCGGCCAGATTTTCATTACTGACACAAACAGGGAGAACATGGACAAACTTCTAGAAAAAAGTAATGGCGAATACAAACTATTTAATGTAACTGCTGGACAAATAAAGGCTATATAAGCACACTTGATTATGGAGAGAAAAAAAACAGAAGATATAGGGTCCGTTATTAGACAATTCTTTAGAGCTGAAGGATTAGAAACGCCTTATAACCAATATAAAATTAAAGCTGCATGGCCTGAAGTAATGGGACTTGCGGTTGCAAAATACACAGAAAATATCTTTATTAAGAACCAAACTCTATATGTAAAGATTAAATCTCCTTCTCTAAAAAGCGATCTTAGTCTTTCTAGAAAAAAAATAGCTCAAAAACTCAATGAACACGTTGGCGCATTTGTAATATCTGACGTTAGTTTCATATAAAAATAAAGACTTAGGCTTCTGGCTTAAGTCTTTATTTTTATATAAATCACAATTTATTACGCATTTTGCTACTATTTTTAATAATTACCTTACATTTTATCACTCCACAAATCACATAAAAGTTACGAAGGTAATACGAAGGAGAAGCGAAGGTAATACGAAGGAGAAAAATGTGTCAATTTGCTATTTTAGTCCAATACAGTTTTACTATAAATGTCTTGAATAACAAGCGCTGCTATATTAAATCCAAATACTGCAGTAATATGAGAAATAGAACCATTCGCCCGTACCTGTGGAACCTGTTGAGTAGATTCTACACCATCTACTTTCACATTATTCTCTCCTTTTAAAGAAGAATTACTGAGCGAGTCATCCACTCCCTTATTCAGCCCTCTATTAGGCAATACTTCTTCCGAGAAAACACATTTAAACTTCTTTGCAGGGAATGTCTTTTCGTGCTTAAATCTCCTTCTAAGTGCAGCCCCCAACGGACAACCTCTCACTTTCCAAAACTCAGCAACCTGAATCTTTGTAGGATCCATCTTAAGAGCAGCTCCCATAGATGAGAAAAATACAGAATTGGTCTTTGTCGCTTCGAGAATGAGATGTGCCTTATCTTTCAAGGAGTCTATAGCATCTATAATATAATCATAAGAACCTATGTGAAAAGACTCCGCAGTCTCATTGGTATATACACCATAAATGGGTGTAATCTGAGCATCTGGATTTATCGTCAACAAACGTTCTGTAAGAGTGTCAACCTTAGCTTTTCCTATAGTTTGAGTCGTAGCCATCAACTGGCGATTGATATTTGACTCACAAACAACATCGAAATCCACAATTGTCAATTTTCTAATTCCAGAACGAACTAGGCTTTCTGCGCACCAGGATCCTACTCCTCCTACCCCAAATATGATAACTGACTTATCATATATGGACGCCATAACATCATGACCTAAAAGAAGCTCTGATCTGGCAAAAATTCCATTTTCTATAGCCATATAAATTGAATACTATACCACAATAGGATAAGGTATAAATTAAAATCCGGAATGCAACAGTATTACAGAATTTAATTTACATGTTGCTGTTTTTTCATTTGCGACCATTGAGCCTTGGCAAGTTCCTGCATATCCACCACCTCATCCATCTCATCTACTATTTCAAAGCCAAGCATGGTCTCAATCACATCTTCCATGGTTACAATACCACGAAGACATCCATATTCATCAATAATAATGGATATATGCTCCTTTTTCTCAAGAAGTTTTTCCCAGATATTTGCAACAACCTCATTTTCTTGGAAAGAAAGAATAGGACGAGCCAATTCTCCTAATTGCATATCGAACTTATCTTCAGCAAGATTTTCAAGGATTGTCTGTCGAAGCACATAACCCGTTATATAGTCACTTTCTTCACCCTTATATACAGGAATACGAGAATGATTCTTATATTCCTCATCATGATAAAACTCACGCAAAGTCATATCTTCAGGAGCCATTGTAACAACAACACTAGGCGTCATTATCTCATGAGCAGTAACACTATCTAGCTTGAGAAGGTTTTGAATCATCTTATTTTCTTTCTTCTCCAAAACCCCTTCTTCTGCACCTACATTTACCATAGCAACTACCTCCTCACGACTGACAGATACCTGATCAGACTTTGACGATACAGAATGAGTAATAAACTCCAAAAGAACCACAAGAGGGTATGTAAAGAAAATCATACCTTGAATAACATTGGCTGCAGGAACAGCTAACGTTCTCCAATAAGTAGATCCAATAGTCTTTGGTACAATCTCAGAAAAAACAAGAATAAGGAAAGTAAACACTCCTGACACAATTCCAACAAATGTGGCAGCAAAATCACTTTCCAACTGAGTCTGAGCATATACTGATGCCTGCGAACCGACAAGAGATGCACCAACAGTATTGGCTATAGTATTGACAATAAGTATAGCTGAAATCGGACGGTCAATATTCGTCTTAAAACGTTTCAGCATCTTTGAACCCTTTACACCATTTGTCTCTAAAGTTTGAACATAAGACAAAGGAGTGGATAATAATGTCGCTTCAAGCACTGAACAGAGTGCTGATATGACAAGCGACAATAACATATAAGTTATTATTAAAGTCATAAAAACACCTGTTTACTTGTTTAATTGATAAATTCTAACTTCTAAAAAATCGGATGTCGAGCAATACGGCGCCGCGGGACACCCATCAGAATCTGGTACCATTGTAATTTTTAATTAAAATATTGTTTTATCTAGTCTACAAAATTTAACGACTATTACGATGAGACTTCCAAAACATCCATTTTGGAGCTGGAGGTTCCTCAAGCTGTCCCATCTCGTGTGAAATTCTATCACGAAGAACTTGCTGATAAGTTCTTCCTGTAGATATAATTTTATAGATGGTACCCCAATCAGGGATACCACCTACATTTCTATCATCTATAAAAACATCGGCATTGAGCTTACAAGACAAATTTTTGTCTTTTGCCTCGTTAAACATATCAGAAGAATCGCTATTAACAGCATAGAACTCCAATCCTCGAGCTTTACACCATTCAAGTGCAGCATCAAGAAGTTCTCCTTCACGAACAGTCCAAAGAATCAACTTATGACGTTGTTCCTGTAACTTCTTTAATGTCTCTACAGCGAAAGGACGTTCCTCGCCAATTTCTGGATAACGATGTTCAACTATCGTTCCATCAAAATCAACTGCAATAACCATTCTTTATTATTGATAATTTGTAATTATACTTCTTCAAGTTTCTGATTACCATTATTACCATAGCCATAACCGTAACCATAGCCGTATCCGTAACCATAACCATAGCCATAACCCTTACCATAACCATAGCTCTTACCATAGCCGTAACTCTTACCATAACCATAGCCACCATAGCGCTTGTAGCTATAACTATTATGAGTAAACTCGACACCGTTAAGGATGACGTTCATATTTGGAAGACGCTTATCTACGTGCATCTCATTCACGAATTCAAGATCAGCCTTAAGAGTATAGTTACAACGTACTACGAACATTGTCGCATCTGCATATTTTGCAATTGTAAGTGTATCGGATACGAGTCCAACTGGCGCAGTATCCATCAAAATATAATCATACTTAGTCTTAAGATGTTCAAGAGCGACACCCAAACTTGATTTCTCCAACAACTCTGATGGGTTTGGAGGAATAGAACCTGCAGGAAGGATATCAAGATTTTCACTTATTCCTGAATTCTGAATGAGTCCGTCAAGGTACTCGAAATCCTGAGGATCACGAGCAAAGTAATTAGAAATACCTCTCTCTGTTTCACTCAAATTAAACAACGTAGCCAAACGTGGTTTACGAATATCAAGACCTACCAAGAGAACTTTCTTTCCTGCAAATGCGACACATGTTCCGAAGTTTGCAGCAATTACGGTCTTTCCTTCACCTGATGTACATGATGTAAAGAGAAGAACCTTCTGTTCTTTTGTTATGACAAATGGCAAATTCGAACGAAGAGATCGATAACATTCCATCATAATACTATTATGATTCTCCTGAAGAACAATAGTTCGGTTACCCTTTGACAATGCCTTAACAAAAGGAATACTTCCAAATAATGGAACAGATGTATATTTTGCAATGTCTTCCTTACCTTCTACTCGATAACGGAAAAGGTTACGAATAAAATATACTGCGTATGGAATTCCAATACCTAATGCCAAAGCAATAAGAAGTATCATCTGACGTTTTGGAGAAACAGGACCCGAAACTGTAGGTTCCTCGATTAAACGTGCTTTATATGCCTGAGACTTCAAAGTAATAAGGTTTTCTTCACGTTTCTGCAAGAGCATCACATACAAATCGGCTTTTACACCCTGCTGACGATTCATTCCTGCAAGCTGACGTTCTTTAGCAGGAGCCGCAGTAATGAGATTTTCATATTTGTTCTGCTGACTCTTTATATCTTTCTCCTGAATCAAAAGACCTTTTTTGGCATTATCAAGTGAAGACTTAATACCCTTAAGGTAGCTATCAGCTTCAATAGTTTTTTGTTCAACAGCAGGGCTTGTCTCTGCTGCACTACGCAAAAGACGATTTCTATTATGAATAAGTTCATTATACTTTCCAATCATAGCAAGGAGATTCTGATCCTTAAGTGGAAGAGTACTAGGAATCATATCCATGTAATTTTTCTTATCATTCACGAACTCAATAAGGAAGTCCAAAAGGTTCACCTGGCTCTGTATATCGGCAAGTTCAGATGTATATTTCAAATTCTGATTAGCATCCATCGATGCGTCAGATGAGTAATTTACAATTCTTCTTGAACTCTTATATTGTTCCAGTTCTTCTTCTGATGCACTTAATTCCTGAGCGATAACATTAAGACGATCATCGATAAACTCGGCAGTTTTCAATGCTTCTTGATTATTATCCTCATTAGCATCTTTATTATACATATCAACAAGACACTTCAGATAGTCAACTGAGCGCTGTGGAAGATTATCACTACGTGAAATCAATGCAACCGTTGTTGTCTTTGAAGTTGGTGATACTCCAAGACCACCAGCAAATCCACCAGCAACAGCATCAATTGGTGATATATTAACATGCAATACCTTACCTTCCAAGTCATAATTATCCACAAGAGAATTCTTATCAACAATCACCTTACCTATAGGAGTAATTATTTCACAAGGAAAAGAATTTATATTCTTTACAATCTCTGTTCCATCGGCATTGAGAGTTAACTTAATACCTTTGCCTTCATTTCTAATTTCAGCAGCAATAGATGATCGTAATGAATCTAATTCCTCATTATCAAAATCAACAAGAAATGGAGAATATTTTCCATATATTTCACGATCCTTAAACTTTCCCTCAATAACATAACGAGTATACAATTTAAGTTCACGAACAACACGCTTATTCAAAGTCTTTGTAGCAATGATTTCCAACTCATTATCAAAACCATTACTACTATTGGTCATACCCATCTCAGCGAAGGTACTGTTAATAGAGGAACCTGAATAAGAATGATCCTTATCTTTTATAAGAATCTTAGATGAAATACTATAGATTGGAGTAGAATATCTTAGATATATCATAGCTGCTGTTAAACATATAAGAACAGAAGCCAAAAACCAAAATTTATACTCCATAAAAACCGCCCAAATCATTCGGATGTCAAAGCTAGACTCTTCCTCATTCATTGCGTTTAGATTTGCGTCATTATTATTCGCCTGCATATTTTAGTATATTGTTAATTTCTAATCTAGTGTTTTTAAAAAGTTAAAAATATGTGCAAATATACGTTCTTTTTTCTATTATAACAAAACCTTACGATAAAAAAACTATATATTTGGCATATTTTTACAAGGTCACAAAAAAAAAGTATATTCACGACAAATAAATAAAAAGAATTAACTATCTTTGCATGATTTAATTTCAAAAGAGCAACAATAATCAACAAATATAAAAATGATAGCAGGTTTAGGCAAAGATAATGCATTAAAAGGATGTATAATGGCACTTGACATTATACTACTTGTCTGTGTAGTTTTAGGTACATATATTGTTGAATACTATTTTTTTCGATCTAAGATAGCCCATATTGATAATATGCCAGCATTATTGGCAATATACATATTTAGTTTCTTGGCAAGCTATAGTATATACCCAGCCATCGTACAGAAACGAATTGTAAAAATCGAAGAAATAGCCAAACGAGTAACAACAACAAGTTTGTTGATGTTCTTATTTGTATCGCTTTTGACACTTCTAACAAAGTTAAATCCGATATTTCCAAGAACATTTCTTTTAGCTACGTTCTTTATTTTTACTCCACTTCTATTTCTTGAACGAATCTTAATTAGAAAAACTCTTACAAATGTTCGTTCAAATAAGAAAAACCAAAAGAATATCTTGTTAATCGGAGGAGAATCTGAGGTGTACGAGCTATATAAAACATTAAAAAATCCAGCCTATGGATATAATATAATAGGTGTATTCTACGATGGAGAGCCTACTGCAAACGATTTCAAGAAAATACGTGTAGGAGGATTAGGGGATATCTATGAATGGCTAGCAACACACAACAATGTAAATGAGATTTATGGATATATACCAAAAGAGAATCAAGATCTCATAAATATAGTAAGTAAATTCTGTGACAACCACTTAATTAGATTTTTCTATATTCCTGCATTAGATGTATTTGGTAGTAAGATGTCACTATCATTCGTAGGAAATACTCCAGTAATTGCAAAAAGAGAAGAACCTTTGGCTAAGCCAACGAATAAATTTATAAAAAGGGCCTTCGACTTGATTTGTTCAAGTCTTGTTCTCATTTTTATCTTCCCTTGGCTCTACATATTTGTAGCAATAATGATAAAGATAAAATCTCCAGGACCTGTATTCTTTAAACAAGAACGAACAGGACTTGACGGAAAAATATTTTTATGCTACAAGTTTCGTACTATGAAAGTTAATAAAGACGCAGATAAGATACAAGCAACAAAGGACGACCCTCGTAAGTATCCTTTCGGAGACTTTATGCGAAAAACAAATATTGACGAAATACCACAATTCATCAATGTTTGGAAAGGGGAAATGTCAATGGTAGGTCCACGTCCACACATGCTTTTACATACTGAAGAATACTCAAAACTCATTAATAGGTTTATGGTACGCCACCTAGCAAAACCAGGAATTTCAGGACTTGCACAAGTAACAGGATTCCGCGGCGAAACAAAATACATAGACCAAATGGAGGGACGAGTTAAGAAAGATATTGAATATATAGAAAACTGGACTTTTTTCCTAGACATAAAAATTATGATTAAAACCATAACAAATATGTTTGGTGGAGAAAAGAACGCATATTAAATTATAATTACATTAACGATGAGTTTTTTTTCTAATATTTTCAAAAAGAAGGAGAAGAATAACGTAGGAGGAATGGAAGATTTCATGACACTTATTAGAGTATATTTCCAAAGTGTCTTGGCATCAAATTTCGGAATTACAAATCTTGCTATGTTGCCAGATATGGCAGCATTTAAGCGTTCTCTGCATGTTGCAACTCTTAACAACAAGCTTGGTCTTGGAGAAAAGAAAGCATGTAGCAAAATGCTTATTGATATCTATGGACTTAATGAAGAGTTCTTTCAAGAGATAGACAAAAGCATAAAGAAAAACTGCAAAAATCCGAATGACATTCGTAATTACATGATTGCCTTCCAAGGATTCAGTCAAGAAATCATAATGCTTATGAGCAATCGTCTCAATCTCAAAATGAGAATTCCAAATTTCTTAGGAGGGCTCCTCAAAAGAGTTACAAATAACGAAGTTCATGAAGTCTTAACGAACAATAATTGGTCCGATGACAATACACGTCGCTCCGCAGCATCCATAAAGAGATATCAGCAAATGTTAGGCTTCTCTGAAAAATGGATTCAAAATTATGTCTATAATATCATAATTCTAGCAAAAAAGGAGCCTAAACCTTCTGACGAAGAACTTCAAAAGGCAGAACAGAAGTTAAAAAAATAAGCTTTTTGTTTGAAAAAAAATACAAAATATCTATATTTGCAAAAAATTGAAGTAGTTAAATACACTCATGACAGAGGAAGAACGATTTTCTATCAGACAATTTGAAGCGAAAGTAAATAAACTTATCGCTGAATATGGTGTATTAAAGCAGGAAAATAAGAGTCTCAAAGAAGAATTAAAAATTCGAGATGAAAAAATTTCCGCGCTCAATACAGAGATAGACCAATCTCGGAAAGACTACGACAACCTAAAACTTGCCAAAATGATTAGTATCAGCGATAATGACCTAAAAGGTGCTAAGCAGAAGATTACTAAATTGGTACGTGACGTGAATAAATGCATTAGCATTTTGAGTGCAGAAAAACAAGAAGATGAGGACTATGGAGATGAAGAAGATGAGGCAACTAAAATATTATAAGCCTAAATCGAAAAATCTTGAACTGTAGCAACAACATCATCTTTTCAAAAAATCTACCACTCAAAATATAATAATGTACCTTATCCATCTGACACATTAAAATCAAGGCCAGGAATTATGCCAACAGAAAAAACAAAAGAAAGACTCAACATACGAATTAGCATCGAAGATCTGCAATTTCCACTCACTGTAAACACGCCTGAGGAGGAAAAATATTACCGTGATGCAGCTCAGCAAATTCAATCACAGTTACAACGTCTTAGAGCAAAATTCCCATCACTTCCAAGCGAAAAGTACTATTATGGTATGGCCTTACTTCTTACAACGGTAAAAGCGTTGCAAACAGCTAATTTGTCAGATAATGGACCATACATGGAGATGATGAAGGGGCTAGAGAAAGAAATAGATAATCTTGAAGCCTAAAAAATAACCCTTAACAATTTAATTTAGAACATGGATTTAATCATAGCTATAACTATAGCAGTAGCATGCCTCGTTGTTGGTTTCGGCCTAGGATATGCGCTTTTTAATATGATTATCACCCAAAAAAAGGAGCAGATACTAAAAGATGCTGAAATAGAAGGTGAAGCTATTAAAAAGAGTAAGCAACTCGAGGTTAAGGAAAAATTCCTAAATAAAAAAGCTGAACTAGAAAAGGAAGCAGCACAACGCAACCAAAAGATTCAGCAAGTAGAAAACAAGCTTAAGCAGCGTGAACTTTCGCTAAACCAGCGCCATGAGGATCTTCAGCGCAAAAATGCAGAAAGTGACAAATTCAAAGCTAACTTGGATAGACAGCAGGACCTTCTCAATCGCCGTAAGGAAGAAGTTGAGATGCTCCACGAGCAAGAAATGCAAAAGCTTGAAGCAATAAGCGGTCTATCTGCCGACGAAGCTAAGGAACACCTTATTGAAGGCCTCAAAGATGAAGCTAAGACGCAAGCTCAGCAGTATATCAATGAGATTATGGATGATGCAAAAATGACAGCAACAAAAGAGGCAAAGAAAATAGTCATCCAAACAATCCAACGTGTAGCTACTGAAGCCGCAATAGAAAACTCCGTAACAGTTTTCCATATCGACTCAGATGAAGTAAAAGGCCGAGTTATCGGACGTGAAGGACGCAATATTCGCGCTCTTGAAGCAGCAACAGGTGTGGAAATTGTTGTCGATGACACCCCTGAAGCTATTGTTATTAGCGCCTTCGATCCTGTTCGTCGCGAAATATGCCGTCTTGCACTCCACCAGCTTGTTGCTGATGGCCGTATTCATCCAGCAAGAATCGAAGAGGTTGTTGCTAAAGTAAAAAAGCAAGTAGAAGAAGAAATTATCGAAACCGGTAAGCGTACAACTATTGACCTCGGAATACATGGACTACACCCTGAACTTATCCGCATAGTTGGTAAAATGAAATACCGTTCTTCTTACGGTCAGAACCTTCTGCAACATGCCAGAGAAACAGCAAACCTTTGTGCTGTTATGGCTGCCGAATTGGGATTAAATCCAAAGAAAGCAAGACGAGCAGGACTTCTTCACGATATTGGAAAAGTACCAGACGAACAACCAGAACTGCCACATGCACTTTATGGAGCGCAAATAGCCGAGAAATTTAAGGAAAAGCCAGATATTGTAAATGCAATTGCGGCTCACCATGATGAAGCAGAAATGACTTCTCTCATAGCTCCTATTGTTCAGGTCTGCGATGCTATTTCTGGAGCACGTCCTGGTGCAAGACGCGAAATCGTAGAAGCTTATATCAAACGTCTTAATGACCTTGAGAATCTTGCAAGCAGCTACCCAGGTGTAACAAAGACTTACGCTATCCAAGCCGGTCGTGAGCTTCGCGTTATTGTTGGGGCAGACAAGATCTCAGATAAGGATATCGATACTCTAAGTGCTGACATAGCCAAAAAGATTCAGGATGAGATGACATACCCTGGACAGGTAAAAATCACAGTCATTCGTGAAACACGTGCTGTTGCTTTTGCCAAGTAAAAAAATCTACGAAGACAAATGAAACGCACATTATCTTTGATATTAACAGTACTTACATTTTATAATACCTTTGCTCAAGATTTGGGCAAAGGTATTAACTATTTTACAGAACTCCGTGGAACTACCAGCAACGGCGATTATACTCCATTCTGGTTCTCCGCCAACAAATATGGTCTATCATCCATAGATACAAACTCTGGATATATAAGAGGCGGATTATTCCGCAGTACCGAAATCGACTCCATTCGGAAATGGAAATATGGATACGGAATAGATATAGCCGTACCATCAAACTACACTTCAAAATTCGTCCTCCATCAAATCTATGGAGAGATGGATTATCTCAAAGGACGCCTAACAATTGGTGCTAAAGAACAGCCCCTAGAAATGAAAAATGCCGAATTGAGCAGCGGCGATCTAACATACAGCATAAACTCACGTCCTATCCCCCAGATTAGACTTGAATTGAAAGACTACTGGACACTACCCATATTCAAAGGATTTGTCTCATTCAAAGGTCATATATCATACGGATGGTATACCGACGGGAACTGGCAAAAAGACTTTACCAATTCTAGTCATTCCGTATATAGTAAAGGCTCAAAGTTCCACAGCAAAGCTGGATATATTAAACTTGGCCAAGAAAGTAAATTTCCTATCACATTCACAGCCGGCGTCCATTTTTGCGCACAATTTGGTGGCGAATCATGGAATGTAGGAAAACGTGCTGATGACACCAGCGACTTCAATGGCAGCCATGTCACAAATAAAAATGACCTAAGCAGCTATTGGCATGCCTTTTTCCCTGGTGGTAGTGATGCCTCCGATGCAGGCTATGACAATGCCGAAGGAAACATATTAGGCAGCTATCAAGCAAATATCAAATACCACGGTAATAACTGGGCATTAAAACTTTATGGAGAGCACTTTTTTGAGGACCATTCTCAAATGTTTCTTCAATATGATTGGAAGGACTTCCTGATCGGCGTAGAAGCGAATTTCCCCAAGAATCCTTTCGTCACATCTTTTGTCTACGAACATATAGGCACTCTCGACCAAAGCGGTTGCGTTTACCACGACAAAAAAGCCAATCTGCCCATACAGATAAGCGGAACAGACGACTATTATAATCACAACATATACGGCTCTTGGCAGCATTGGGGACAAGCAATAGGAAACCCACTACTCCTCTCCCCTATCTACAACGAAAAAGGTGTACTTAGATTCATGTACAACAGAATAACAGCCCATCACATAGGAATCTGTGGTGACCCAACATCCGAGTTTCACTATAGGATGCTCGTGAGCCATATACGTACACTTGGCACATATTCCACACCAACTAACGATCCGATACATAGCAACTATTTTCTTGGCGAAATAACCTATCAGCCCCAAAAAATCCAGGGGGTTAGTATTACTGCCTCATTCGGTACCAATGGTGGTGAACTTATAGGAACAAGCCAAGGCGGAATGTTAACTATTAGCAAGACTGGAGTACTTACAAAATAAAAAGTTCCCACCAGAATTACTATAGGAAGACATCCATTCAAAAATATATAGGAAAGACATCTAACCCAAATTTCCTTGGAGAGATATCTATCCAGAATTAGGATATAAAGAATCATTTTTCATTTAGAAACTAATTTTCAAATATCCTACTCCCAAACTTGCTATACAAATACATCCATTATCTTATGATTGTAAATTGTAATAATTAGCAATTAAGGCATAAAATACTCAAAAAAATGAATCCAAAGAAAAATATAATTCTAACATCAATAATTCTACTATGCGCCATATTTTGCTCCTGCGAAAGCAAGCACAATACCAATGGCGACTTCAACGGGAATTGGCAGCTCATATCGTGGAAAAATAACGAAGACGGGAGAGAGATGTGCGATACAAATAACCGCATATACTATGCCGTGAGTCTCAACCTTATAAAGATATGGCAGCCAAACAACGCCGCACAATATCTGTCAGAATTCATTCTCACAAGCGACAGCCTAAAGCTCACCAAGACTTACGCTTTTCCCTTTGACTCCATAGTCTCCTTTGACCTCCTCAAAAATTATGGTGTTTCTGCTGATGGAGCCTTCAAGATTGAAAAAAACAATTCAAAATCTTTAATTCTCTCCAACAGAGATAACACACTAACATTCAGACGCTATTAACAAAAAGCTCATATTCAAAAATCTTTAACATCAAAAAAAATCACATTTTATGTTTATCAACACAATAAATGCACTAAGCAAACGTTAATAAATATAAAAAATCTATAATGACTTCATCTGACTTACAGATTATATACATACTAATAGCATTTTGCGCCAGTCTAATTTTCACTTTGATTGGCACCCCCTTTATTATATACATGTGTAAGAAAAAGGGGATTTATGACATGCCAGATGCTCGCAAAGTTCACAAATTTGCTATTCCACGTTTAGGCGGCACGCTTTTTATGCCATCCATGGCATTAGGAACCGTCGCAGCCCTCACATTTATGTATAATGGCATAAACAAGAGCTTCGTTATCAGCATATCCACCTTAGCAATGGCAGCAGGTGGATTGATGATATACCTTATAGGCATTCTCGATGACTTGAAAGGCATGAAAGCCATGCACAAATTCATCATACAGAGCATCGCTGCCAGTCTCTTTCCACTCTGCAATCTTATGGTAAATGACCTTCACGGCCTATTCGGTCTGCATGTCATTCCAATCTTCATAGCCTACCCACTTACAGTATTCATCATACTGTTAATTGTCAACGCCATGAATCTTATTGACGGCATCGACGGTTTGGCATCCGGATTAGCCATACTCATATTATGTGCCTTTTCCTACCTCTACACCAGTCTTGGTTCACAACTCTTCTCTATACTTTCCATAAGTTTAGCAGGAGCCGTATTAGGCTTCTTCTGCTATAACTATTTTGGAAAGATAAATGGTTTGAAAATCTTTATGGGCGACTCAGGTAGTCTCTTCCTCGGATACGTTATTGCCTATCTGGCCATCAAATACCAAATGACAAACTGGGACGTTTTCCAGTATCGTGAAAATTCTCTGCTCATATCCTTTAGCCTTGTCATGCTCCCATGCTTTGACGTTATCAGGGTAGCAATAGGGAGAAAGCTAAACGGTAAAAATATGTTTGATCCAGATAAGACCCATATCCACCACCTCTTGCTCGCCACAGGAATGAACATGCATCAGGCCTTAGCCGTAATACTATGCATTTTCCTATCCTTCTGCGTGATAAACTATGGACTATTTGTCTTTGGCACACACATTTCACTGATAATACTAACAGACATCCTCATGTATAGCCTACTCATATGGTTCACAATAAGCATGAAGGAGCAACAATAACTCAATTATAGGTCAATGAATAGCTTAATAACAGCAATCCACAAATGGAATAACATAAGTTTAGTAACCCGCATACTCATTGGCCTAATAATCGGGGCCTCACTCGGAATACTCTGTCCAAAAATTCCCGCAATAGCCATATTAGGAAAAATCTTCGTAAGTGCCCTAAAAGCCATCGCCCCAATCCTTGTAGCCGTCTTGGTTGCCGCTTCCATAGCTAAAGCAAACAACGGATTAGGAGCACGATTTAGAACCGTAATAGTTCTGTACATCACAACCACACTTATGGCAGCCGTATTGGCCGTCACAGCCAGTTACTTATTTCCCGTTTCCATAATCCTAAGAACAGCTGTTTCTGACACAGCGCCAAACGGTCTTACAGATGTTTTTTCCAACCTACTCACAAATATGGTTTCCAATCCATTGCAATCTGTAAGTGCAGCCAACTACCTTGGTGTACTCTTTTGGGCTATCATAGTAGGATTAGCACTCAAGAAATGTGCAACTCATACAACGATACAGATTGTAAGTGACTTTTCAGACACCATCTCACAAGTCGTAAGGTGGGTAATACAATCAGCTCCTTTTGGTATTCTCGGACTCGTCTACTCTTCTGTGTCAGAAAGTGGAATAGAAATATTCTCCAACTACGGAAAACTCCTAATGCTACTTGCAGGGTGTATGCTCTTTACTGCATTCGTCCTCAACCCAATCATCGTAGCTTGCTTTCTACACAAGAACCCATATCCCCTAGTTTGGACATGTATTAAAGAGAGTGGTCTTAACGCATTTTTCACAAGATCTTCTGCAGCAAACATACCTGTCAACATGGACCTTTGTAAACGTATGGGCTTATCCGAAGACTTCTACTCGGTCAGCATACCACTTGGTTCTACCATCAATATGGAAGGAGCAGCAGTCACAATCACTGTCATGACACTTGCCGTGTGTCACACTCTCAACATAGAAGTAAGCTTCATCTCGGCCCTCTTCCTTAGTGTCATCGCTACTCTGAGCGCCTGCGGAGCATCTGGTGTTGCTGGTGGCTCACTATTACTCATCCCAATGGCCTGTTCACTTTTCGGAATATCAAACGACATCGCCATGCAAGCCGTTGCCGTTGGTTTCATCATCAGCGTAATACAAGATTCCATAGAAACAGCCTTAAACTCCAGCGGAGATGCTATATTCACAGCAACCGCTGAATTATATGACAAGAAAAAATCACAAAACAAATAACTCGTGAGAAGTAGAAAACATTATAAGAAGACACGATGAATATCATGTCTACTACCCCACTTTAATCCACTACAGGATATTAAAAATGTTCTATTAAGTTTTTCAAACTTCCTTTTCTCGATTTAAGGCTAATTCCGTTTGGGTACAATTCTCTACCCCACCTCCTTCGACAACGCTTCGTATTACCTTCGTATCGCCTTCGAATCTGACACTCTTTTTTCGTATTATCATTTATTGATATTTACGAAAGAAAAATATCTGTCAACCACACTACGAATCAGTACTAACGCGCTATCGTTAGATGAATGTCCCAAATATACAACATTCATTCCCTTTTTGCAAATATCCCTACAAAAAACATGTAATATTTAATATTTTTTAACTCAAATATTCTTCATTATCCAAAAACACACAAATTTAGCTTAACAACATAAAAACAAAAAAACTTATTTACCCTCTTTCTATGTTGTAAACACCTTGTAAGAACTTAATCAGTTCACACGAAATAAAAGCAAAATAAAAGGTAATAAAATGAAAACATTAACAGTATAACGCCGACACACAGGCTACACACCATTTGAGTTAACTGAATAAAAATGGAGAGTCATAGAGAAAAAATCCTCTAAGATATTGTGGCATGATTATAAAATCATAACTTTGCAATCAATTATTTCTTTAAGTTTCGAAAGTAGTGAAAGAGTAGTAAAAAAAGACGATAGTTGAGGTGGAAAACATGCCGCGAACAAATCCCACACGGTTTTGAGGTTGTACGGTTTCTGCGAACAATATCTTAACTCTTAATTCTAAATTCCGCCAATAAATCCTTTTTTACTTCCAGTAAATGAGGCTATGCCAAACTTGCGAAACTTGAGTTTATCTAAAAACATAGACAAAAGGCAAACGATGAATAACAGTCAAAGAGTAATCTATAATACGATATTCTTATATGCTAACATGATTGTTAACATATTCGTCCAACTTTTTGCCATACGCTTAACACTAAATGCTTTGGGCGAAACGGACTATGGTATATTCAATATACTCGCTGGTCTGGTAACTCTTTTTTCATTTATGAACGCGGCTATGGCTGCCGCAAGCCAAAGATTCCTCTCCTACGAAATTGGCAAGAAGGGCAACGTAAAGGAAATCTTCTACATAAGTCTTATCCTACACCTTGCCATAGGTTTTATAGTAGTTATTCTTCTCGAAACTGGCGGTATTTACTACGTAGAAAACATACTCATAGCCCCAGCAGAAAGAATATCAACGGCAAAGATTGTGCTCCATTGTATTATAGCCAGCACATTCGTAAACATCATTACCGTTCCATACGAAGCGGCCATAAATGCAAATGAGAATATGGGCGCTATAGTCTCCATCAATATACTCGAATCTTTAATGAAACTTGCCATAGCAATCTACATAGGTTATACGTCAATGGACAGACTGTTTATCTACGGACTACTTACTATGGCAACCATAATCATAATCCTTATCATCAAACGCATTTATTGTTTGAGACACTATGAGGAGGCACATTTCAAATGGCACAAAGTAAAAGACCTTGCGAAAATGAAAGAAATGGCTAGTTTTGCAGCATGGAACTTTATAGGAGCAGGATGTAGTGTAGCACGATTCCAAGGTACAGCCATGATTCTGAATTACTTCTTCGGCATAATAACAAATGCCGCCTACGGAGTGGCACAGCATGTTAATGGCCTTATAACTTTTCTTGCAGCAACAATACTACGTTCCATACGACCACAAATAGTAAAAAGTGCCGGGGCACAAGATTATAGCAGAATGCACAGACTGTCGGCCACGACTTGCAAAATAACATCGCTCATGGTAGCTCTTGTCTCTGTACCAATCTTTGTGGAGATGCCATTTCTATTACACATTTGGCTTGGAGCAGGAGCAACAGCAGAATGTGCAATATTTTGCAGATGCTTTCTTGTAATAGTCTTCATCAACCAACTCACTGCGGGTCTAAACATTACCGTTGAAAGCGTGGGAAAAATACGAATGATGCAGACCATCCTCGGCTCTATGCACATAATAGCTTTACCTGCTGGATTTATCTGCTTCAGTCTCAATTTGCCTGCCATTAGTATCATGCTATGTATCATCGCAGAAGAAGTATTAGGCCTCTTCGTCCGCACAATCATAGCACACAAACTTACCAACATAAATATGAAAATAGTGCTCCTAAAGAATGCACTTCCATGTTTTCTCATAGCCTTGGGGGCACTCTTGACATGTACTTTCATCAGCAAAAATATAGAAAATGAATGGCTAGACGCACTTACTATAACGCTATTTAGTACACTTTTCATCTGTAGCT